>DASWYM010000166.1:0-3809 GCA_036404975.1 Chitinophagaceae bacterium | reverse complement strand
CCAGCCTTCGTAGTCGTACTCGGCCAGTTTGGGATACCATTGCGTCATGGTATAGCGCACATCGGTATTGGGGTTATCGCGCCCGGCGCGGCGCACCTGCAGGGGCACCTGGGCGTCCCACTCCATGTCGAAGGTCGCTTTGCTTTTCGGAAGAATGGGGCGATCCAACTGGACTTCCAGGATGGTCTCGTGGACCTCGTACTTCTGGGGGCGGCCGTTCATCTTCAGAGAGGAAATCTTCTGGTAACCGATTTCGTCGGGCTTCAGGTGGGCAATGCGGTCCTTCACACGGGAGTCCCAGTCCACCTGGTCCTGGCCGCTACGGTTCTTGCCCAGAACCATAGTGCCCTGGCGACGGCTGCGCACGTCCATCATGCTGTTGGGCTGGAACGCATTCCAATACAGGTGGTAGAATACTTTGGTCAGGGTGTCGGGTGAATTGTTCCAGTACTCCAGCTGCTGCTTGCCCTTGTATTGGTTGGATTGTACGTCCATGTCGATATTCATGGTGTACTTCACGCGCTGCTGCCAGCGGTCGGGCTGGGCAAAGAGGCTAAGCGAGGACAGGAAGAAAAGGGGAATGAATAGCTTTCTCGTTTGTTTCATAGTCATTATTTAGGTCTACAGTACCCCTTTGTGAAGGGTTCCCGGTCTTAGGCATTTACGCTGCTTCCTTTAAAGAAGTCGTAAAATTCGCCAAAAGGTGGTATAAGAAAAACTAAAAGTGCAGAATGGTATATGGTCCATGGTCGATAGTCCATGGCAATGAAAAGAAAAGCCCTGCGGGCAGGGCTGAATAGGTAGGTTGGCGACTAAATAGTGAGGGCTTCTTCCATCAGGCGGCCCTTTTCGTTGAAGAAGAGGTGCTTGCGCTTCAGGTCACCTTTTTCCACGCGCAGGCGGTAGCGTTCGATGCCGCCGGCCCGGTAGATGATCATCGTTTCCTTAACGGTCCAGTCGGCGTACTTGCTTTTCTCGAAGCCATCCTTTACGGCTGAGGGCAGCTTGTCGTAATGCCATTCTTTCTCAGTTTCCCGCCACAGGCCCTTGCTACTGTAGGTGGCGATATACTTATCCCCCTCGAGTTCGAAGGACACTTTTACGTTAATGAGGTTGTCGTTGAATTCGGCTCTCTCGGCCTTGGGGTATTGCTTGTAGAAAGCTTCGTCTACTTCTTTGGGAATTTCACGGATCTGTGCGAAGGAGGTTAGCGAGAGGAATACGCCTAGAGCTAATAATAGTTTACGGGCCATAACGAGTAGTGTTTTTGTGGGGACGAAAATAAGCGTAGCGGCTCTATTCTTTTCCCTGCACCACGACGACTATTTCACCTTTAACACCTTTTTGATGAAAGTAGTCGTGCACCTCCTGCAGGGAGCCACGCACATTCTCTTCAAACATCTTGGTCAGCTCGCGACTGACGCTGCACTGTCTATCAGCTCCAAAGTACTGGACCAGGTCGGCCAGGGTCTTTACCAGGCGCATGGGCGACTCGTAGAAGATGATTGTACGCTCTTCCTGGGCCAGTTGGGTAAGCAGGGTGTGCCGCCCTTTTTTCTGTGGCAGGAAGCCCTCGAAAGTGAAGCGGTTCGATGGGATCCCGCTATTCACGAGGGCCGGCACAAAAGCCGTGGCGCCGGGCAGGCACTCCACGCGGATGTTGTTCTTGATGCACTCCCTGACGAGGAGGAAGGCGGGATCCGAAATGCCCGGAGTACCGGCATCGGTGATCACAGCCATCTTCTTGCCCGTCACCAGCTGGTCCACCAGGTGCTGGAGCACTTTGTGCTCGTTGTGCTGGTGGTAGGGCGACAGGGGCTTCTGGATGTTATAATGATTCAGGAGCTTGGACGAAGTACGCGTGTCCTCGGCCAGGATCACGTCTACCTCCTGCAGCACCTCCAGGGCGCGCAGGGTAATGTCTTTCAGGTTGCCTATGGGCGTGGGGACCAGGTAGAGCATGATGAAGAGCCGGCAGGCGGTTAGCTGACAGAAATCTCGTAATACTCCATGACAGGGTTTGCCAACAGCTTCTTGCTGGCTTCTTCCGCTATGCGCTGGGCTTCTTCCTGCGAGGCGGCCTCCACCTGCAGGGTAATGTTCTTGCCTATGCGCACATCCTCGACATCCTTCATGCCGAGGTTGGCCAGGCCGGTCATTACTGCTTTACCCTGGGGGTCCAGCAACTCTTTCAGGGGCATTACTTTAACCTGTACGGTATACTTCATCACAAAAATTTTGCGCAAACCTAAGAAAGAATGCGTGATTATATCGTTTTCAGTTAAATAGCCTGAGTACCAGGAGTTGAGCGGTTGAGGCGTTGAGTAGTTGAGAGATGAGCCGGGCTACTTACCGGAAAGCCGTCAAAATTCAGCTTAAAAACGCAGGTTACGCTAAGGATACAGTATAGAGAAAGCATAGTAACCCTATAGGAACAGTATATTTTGGCTGCCCCTCAGCCCGGCCTGGGCTACCTTGCGGCCGCCTCCCGGCCGCCCCTTATACAGGCGGCCGGGAGGGGGCCGGGATCCGGCCGGGATGCGGTTGTGAGGCGGGGTAGAGATACTGTTACTATAGCGTAAGTATACTGTTACTATGCATTTACCCCGGAGTAAGGCTACTGTAAGGGCGTGGAAGGCTTAGGCGCTGGGGCAATGTAATATAAAATGCTTCCCCATTTCAGGTGAGGAGTGCGGTATTCCGCTATAAATTCACTACGCTACCCTTGCCATTTAATGTAAAAGAGTATAATAATTATACGGTGATGTCCGGAGTTTCTTTTACAGGGTAGCTCACCGTGTGCACCGGTTCTTTGGAAAAGGCCGACAGTACTGCGTACACGATAAAAATCACGGGCACCGCCAGCCAACCCAGCGCCAGTATGGCAACGAGGGAAATGCCGATAAGAATATACTTCATCAGGTTGTTCTTCACCGAGAAGTCGGTAAACTTGAGGGCCATGAACGGCTGGTTGGATACCATCAGGAAGCTGAGGACCAGTATAATACCATACAGCAGCCACTTGTTGATAAACAGGGCCTGCAGGTCAAAATACTGGTACAGGATAATGAGCGGCAGGGAGGCCACCACCAAAGCGGCCGCGGGGGAAGGCACTCCCTGGAAGTGGTACTTTTGGGTGGTGCTGATATTGAACTTGGCCAGGCGCCAGGCTACGGCCCCGGAAAAGATAAAAGCAGGCAGCAGGGCGGCAAAGGGGACATCGAGCCCATACTCCTCCTGTGCGTAGCTGATGCGCAGCAACTGGTAGAGGATCATGCCCGGCGCTACGCCAAAGCTTACCACGTCGCTCAGGGAATCCAGTTGCTTCCCCATTTCGGAGTGGGCTTTCAGCAGGCGTGCCAGGAAGCCGTCGAGGAAATCGATAATGGCAGCGGCAAAGATCAGGATGGCACCCCACCAGATCTTCTCGGGCAGGGTCACTTGTGTAGCACCCATATTGTCCATCACCACGATGGTTTCTCCCGTCTGGAGAACAAGTACAATGGCTATGCAACCGAAAATGAGGTTCAACAGAGTAAACAGGTTTGGTATTTGTTTCATGCACCCGGGCCCCTGGGCCAGTTTGATAAAGGAATAAAAGCAAATATAAAAGAAAAGCCCTCCGGTTACAGAGGGCTCTTCGCTACTTCTTCATGTGCGCTTCGATTTCTTCAACCGTAATGGGGATACCTTCAAAGAGGTCGATGCTCCCGTTTTCGGTAATCCATACATTGTTCTCGATGCGGATGCCCATGGCCTCTTCCTCGATATAGATCCCGGGCTCTATGGTAAAGAGCATACCCGGCTGG
>DASWYM010000165.1:0-9238 GCA_036404975.1 Chitinophagaceae bacterium | reverse complement strand
GGAACAGGTTCTTTCCAAAGCCAGCCTTGGTAGTGGCTTTCAGGAATCGCGCCGGGATGATCTGGTCGGTATCCACATTTTCCAGCGGCAGCGGAACAAAGGTGCTATTGATCGATTTTAATGCTTCCATGTTTTTTTAGCTCAATAATTCTCTAACATCAGTTACTACTCCGGTGATGGCTGCTGCAGCCGCCGTCAAGGGGCTGGCCAGCAGGGTGCGGGCACCGGCGCCCTGTCTTCCCTCGAAATTGCGGTTGCTGGTAGAGATGCAGTATTCGCCAGCCGGCACTTTATCCTCGTTCATACCGAGACAGGCACTGCAACCGGCCTGGCACATTTCAAAGCCGGCCTCCTCGAAGATCTTGTCCAGTCCCTCGGCTTTTGCCTGTGCAGCTACCTGCTGCGAACCCGGAACGATCAGCACGTGCACTCCTTCGGCTTTCTTTTTTCCTTTTACCACTTTGGCTACCAGGCGCAGATCCTCGATACGGGAGTTCGTACAACTGCCTATAAAGACGTTCTGGATACGCAGGCCTTTCATGGACTTGCCTTGTTCCAGTCCCATATACTCAAGTGCTTTCTGTATATTCCTCCGCTCGCCTTCATCGGGTAAGCCTTCTGCGGTGGGCACAAATCCATTGATGGCTATTCCCAGGCCGGGATTGGTACCGTAGGTGATCATGGGCTCGATATCGTTGGCGTTGATGTGCACTTCTTTATCAAAGGTGGCGTCCCCGTCACTGAACAGGGATTGCCACTCCTTAACTTTTTCGTCCCACTCCGTACCTGCCGGAGCGAAGGTTCTGCCCTTGATATAGTCATAGGTCACGTCATCCGGTGCGATCATGCCGCCGCGGGCTCCCATTTCAATGCTCATATTGCAAATCGTCATGCGGGCTTCCATGGAAAGCGACCGTATAGCCGATCCGGCAAACTCCACAAAATAGCCGGTAGCACCGCCGGATGTAAGCTTTGCTATGATATACAGGATAATGTCTTTAGAAACGACACCTTCCGCCAGTTCTCCATCTATGGTAATGCGCATCAGCCTGGGCTTGTTTTGCAGCAGGCACTGCGTGGCAAACACCATCTCCACTTCACTGGTACCAATGCCAAAGGCTATGGATCCAAAAGCCCCATGGGTAGAAGTATGGCTGTCACCGCAAACGATGGTCATACCCGGCTGGGTGATGCCCAGTTCGGGACCGATCACGTGCACTATACCCTGGTAAGGATGCCCCAATCCATAGAGCTCGATGCCATGATTCTTACAGTTCTCGATCAGCTGCTCCACCTGGAATCGCGACATCTGGTCTTTTATCGGCAGGTGCTGATTTACCGTAGGTACGTTGTGATCAGCTGTGGCCACTACCTGCGAAGGGCGGAATACTTTCAGCCCCCTTTTCTCCAGCCCGGCAAAGGCCTGTGGGCTGGTCACCTCGTGAATGAAATGCTTATCAATATAGACGACGTCAGGTCCGTCCGTTATGGAGCGAACAATATGCTTTTCCCAGATCTTTTCAAATAATGTCTTTCCCATAGGTCTTTTTTATGCTACACTTGCCATATCCTGCTGGTGCTTTTGAGCCAGTTCTACCAGGTCATCTTCCTGTACCTCTTTTTTCGAGTCCGCCACTTTAAGGAACTCGGGGTACAGTATATCAATATCGTTGCGGCTGAACTGGTAACCCAAACGCTGGAAGCGGTAGGCCAGGGCGCTGCGGCCGCTCCGGGCGGTCAGTACGATCCGGGATCCTTCGGCACCCACTTCTTCGGGGCTGATGATCTCGTAGGTGAGGGCATCCTTCAGGAAACCGTCCTGGTGAATACCGGAGGAGTGCGAGAAGGCATTGGCACCCACAATAGCTTTATTAGGCTGCACCGGCATGCGCATGGTATCGGAGAACAGGCGGCTCATGGGGTTGAGTTGCTGGGCCTGCACATCGGTATAGTAGCCCAGGTGCTTGTGCTGCTTCAGTATCATCACCACTTCTTCCAGCGACGTATTGCCGGCCCTTTCGCCCAGGCCATTGATGGTGCACTCGATCTGGCGGGCACCGTTCATTACACCGGAAATGGAGTTGGCCGTGGCCAGTCCGAGGTCGTTGTGGCAATGACAGGAGATCACAGCCTTATCAATATTGGGAACGTTGTTAATCAGGTAGGCAATCTTCTCTCCGTATTGCTGCGGGAGGCAGTAGCCTGTAGTATCGGGGATATTCACCGTAGTGGCACCGGCTTTGATCACAGCTTCAATCACACGGGCCAGGTATTCGTTGTCGGTGCGGCCGGCATCTTCGGCATAGAACTCCACGTCATCGGTGAAGTTGCGGGCCCACTTTACGCACTGGATAGCGCGGGCCAGGATCTCTTCGCGGGTGGAGTTGAACTTGCTCTTTATGTGGTAGTCGGAAGTACCGATCCCGGTATGGATGCGGGGACGGCGGGCATACTTGAGCGCCTGTGCCGCCACTATGATATCTTTTTCAATGGCCCGGCTGAGGCCGCAAATCGTTGCATTTTTAACCGTACGGGCAATCTGGTTCACCGATTCGTAGTCGCCGGGACTGGAGATCGGAAAGCCGGCTTCAATAATATCAACGCCCAGCCCCTCGAGCTGTACGGCCAGTTCCACTTTTTCAGCTGTATTGAGCTTACAGCCCGGGACCTGCTCACCATCTCGAAGGGTGGTGTCGAAAATGAATACCTTTTGGTCTGTCATACAAATAAAGTATAAAGGATTAAAGGCAGGCTGTTGGGCCGTGTTCAGTTAGCTTTTATTTTTATGCCCCAGACTGCTTTCCAAATCTCCATGAGAATAACCGGGAAACCAAGCCAAAATAGGCCCTTTTCTACACGGTTGAAATGGGGGATAAATAGCGGAAAGCCTTTACTGTATTGAGTTTTACTGTATAAATGTTGTCATGCCAAACCGCTCTACAGATGCCCTATTTCAGCTGATCCGGTCGCTTCAAAAAGCGGAAAAAAGGAATTTTAAACTCTACGCTAAGCGGAATTTCTCGAACAAGGACCTCCGCATCCTGCAGCTTTTTGACGCCCTGGACCGTATGGACCTGTACGATGAAGAGCAGCTGCTGAAGCGGGAGCCATCCATTAAAAAGGAGCAGCTTTCCAACATTAAAGCCAAGCTCAGTAAGGAGATCCTCGCCAGCCTGCGGCTGCTGGAGGCAGAGGAAAATATAGATATCCAGCTGCACGAGCAACTGGACTTTGCCCGCATCCTGTACAATAAGGGACTCTACCTGCAAAGCCTTAAACTCTTGGAGAAGATCAAGGAGATGGCCCGGGCCAATCACCAGATCAGCTTCCTGACCCAGGCCCTTTTTATGGTCAAGAAGATCGAGTCGCTGCACATCACCCGCAGCATGCAGGATAAGGCCGAACAACTGGAAAGGGAGTCGGAAGAAGTGGCCAGCCGGGTGACCACCATAACCGTTCTTTCCAACCTCGCCCTGCAGTTGTACAGCTGGTACATAAAGCATGGCCACGCCCGCAACGAAGATGACGAGGCGGCAGTAACGGTCTACTTCAAGAAAAAGCTTCCCACTGAGCTGGATTACCTGAAGGGCTTTTACGAAAAGCTGTACTTCTACCAAAGCTATTGCTGGTATGCCTTTATCCGCCAGGACTTTTTAATGTACTACCGCTATACGCAAAAGTGGGTAGACCTCTTTGAAGCGGAGCCCTTTATGATCGGCATTGAAACGGCCCACTATATCAAAGGAATGCATAACCTGCTGACCGCGCATTTCTATCTCCGGAATCATAAGAAATTCCTTCCTGCCCTGGAGAGCTTTGAGCAATTCAACCAGCAACTGCAGGAAAGCCATAACGAGAACAACAAGATCCAGACCTTTGTCTACCTGCATATTTCCAAGATCAACCTCCATTTCCTGGAAGGCAACTTTGAAGAAGCGCTGAAACTGATACCGGAAATCACCGGTAAACTGAAAGAATACGAGTTGTACCTGGATAAGCACCGGGTCCTGGTGTTCTATTACAAGATCGCTTCCCTGTATTTTGGCGCTGGCGACTACGAGAAAACCATAGATTACCTCAATAAGATCATCAACTGGAAGACGGACCTCCGCACGGACCTGCAATGTTATGCCCGCTTGCTCCACCTGATCGCCCACTATGAATTGGATAATTTCAAGCTGATCGAATACCTGATCCGCTCGGTCTACCGCTTTATGGCGAAGATGAACAACCTGAGCCGGGTAGAGGAAGAGATCCTGAAGTTCCTGAAAAGCTCCTTCTACCTGCCGGCCAAGCAGCTGACCCCGGCTTTTGAAGAACTGCTTACCAGGCTAAAGCAGTTGGAGCACAACCGCTTCGAAACCCGGGCTTTTGTGTACCTGGACATTATCTCCTGGCTGGAAAGCAAGGTTACCAAACAACCCCTCGAAGAGGTCATTCGCCGCCGTTTTATTGATTCGGCGCAGTCCTGACACAAGCGTTCTCCTTTCCTGATATAAGGCCTAATTGCACCGGATGTCCAATTTTTGCCGGCCCTATACGTTCTGTATTTATAAATACAGTATTTTGACCCGATGCAGGACATTCTCTCAAAGCTCGAAGCATCCCGGAAGGAGCTGCTCGATCTAAGCCTTCATAATCCACTATTGAATTACCGCCCCCTGGCCAGCAGGGGATTAACCATCAGCGAAGAGCGGTCTGCCCATGTATACGATCTGTTGGTGCGGCAGGCTAAGTCGTTTTCCTTTGCCCCTAAAAAAGAACCCGTCAGGGCTACAGCCAACACCCTGTTCCCGGAAACAGCTCCCAAAGGGTCGGAGGATCCCGCACGCGATACCGTTTTGCAAACCGCCGAAACGGAGACCTCCCTGCAAAACCGCCTGCTGAACACTTATTATGCCGCCCGCACTGCTATTGAAGAACAGGGGGTCAATATCCTGTACCTGGCCCTGGGCATGGTGCACTGGTACGAGACCGACAACAGCGAGGAGGTACGCCGTGCACCGGTTGTGTTGGTACCGGTGTTGCTGGAACGCTCTACGGCGCGCGAGCGGTTCCGCCTGCGCTACACCCTGGAAGAAGTGGGGGAGAACTTGTCCCTGCAGGCCAAGCTGAAAACAGAGTTTGGCCTCCACCTGCCCGACCTGCCCGAAGACGACGAACCCGATATAGAAGCTTATTTCGATGCAGTGGGTAAGTCAATAGTTTCGATGCGTCGCTGGCAAGTACTACGTGACGAGATAGCCCTCGGCTTCTTTTCCTTCGGCAAGTTCATGATCTTTAATGACCTGGATAACAGCAAATGGCCCGAGGACAGCAAGCCCATCGAACACCCGGTCATACAAAGCCTTTTCCGCCATGGGTTCACCGATCCGCCGCCGACGGCCGGAGAAGAGGCCTTTATTGATAAAGAGACGAACGCCGACGAACTCTTCCAGGTAGTAGATGCGGATAGTTCACAGGTGCTGGCCATGCTGGCCGTGCAGGAAGGAAGGAACCTGGTGATCCAGGGCCCTCCCGGCACCGGAAAGTCGCAGACCATTACCAACATCATTGCCAACGCCATTGGGCAGCGTAAGAAGGTGCTCTTTGTAGCCGAAAAGCTCGCGGCCCTGGAAGTGGTAAAACGCCGACTGGACAGCATCCACCTGGGCGATGCCTGCCTGGAATTGCACAGCCATAAGGCCAATAAAAAGGAACTCCACCACGAACTGCGGCGGGTGATGGAGTTGGGTAAACCTGCCTTGCAGCACCTGCAACAGCAGGTGGCTCTCCTGGATGCCCACAGGGAAGAACTAAACGGCTATTGCGCCGCTGTGAATGCCGATATACAGAACAGCGGGCTCTCGGCCCATACGCTCGCAGGATTGCTGATCCAACTCGGCGAAAAGACGGGCACTGCGGCTCTTCCCAGGCTAGCACTTCCCTCCATAGAGCAATGGGACGCCAGGCGCATGCAGGCGGCCGAAGCGATGGCCGACCGCATACAGGCCCGCTTGAAAGATATTGGGGTGCCCGGCAGGGCGCCTTTCTGGGGCAGTGAACTAAGGGTGCTGTTGCCCCATGAGCAGGAAGGATTGAATGAACTGCTAACGGCTGGCCAATCAGCCACTTCCGCACTTCAGGGTGAAGGCCTTACGGTATCCTCTGCTATGGGTATTACAGTGCCTGCCACGCGCGAAGAGGTACTGCAACTGGCCGGCCTGGCCGAAGTAGCCTCGCGTCAGCCCGATCTGGGCGGCATGGTTGTCCCCAACGAAGGCTGGCTATCGCAGCAAGCCGTTATTGAGTCCTGGCTCTCGGCAGGAGAGCGGCTTAGCCAGTTGCATGCGCAGTACGAGAACATATTGATACCCGAAGCCTGGTCGCAGGACCTGCTGACCGTGCGGCAGGAACTGGCTGAGCACGGGGAGAAGTGGTACAAGTTCCTGATTGGATCCTATAAAAAAGCCGTTAAACAATTAAAGGGCCTGAGCAAAACAGGGCTCCCCAAAGAAGCAGCTGCCCGGCTACAAATAGTGGACGACGTGATGGAAGCAAGGCGACTGGACGCAGAAGTAAAAGAAGAGGAGGTCCTGGCCAGCGAGCTTTTTGGTACCCGCTGGCAGAGAGACCGCACCAACTGGGCTTCCCTGAAAACTGCTGCTGCTTACCTGGCAGAAGTGCACGGGCTGGTCCGGCAAGGAAAAGCACCCGGGGCTCTGCTGGAATATTTATCCGGGGGGCACCGTCCGCAGGAGGCACAAGGCTACCATCTTGCCTTAATCAATAAACTAAATGAACACGGGAAAGCGATTCAGGCACTCATAGACAAACTGGCTTTCAATGAAACCAAAAGCTTTGGCAGCAAGACCTTATTGCACCAGCCCATAGCCCTCCAACTTTCACTATTGGAAGTGTGGCAGGAGCGGCTGGTCGAGATACACGAGGCCATCTCATGGAACAACCTTGTGGATGTAGCCACCCAGGAAAACCTGGAGGTGCTGACCGAAGTTGCCACGCACTGGGAACAAGCAGGAGACCTGCTCAAGGCTGCCCTGCAAAAAACCTGGTACGAATACCTGTTGCAGCAGGCTATCCTAAAGTACCCTTCGCTGCGCACCTTTGAGCGCAACACACACGAAGAAGTGATGCAGCAGTTTAAGCGGCTCGACCTCCTGAACCTGCAGTACAACCGGGCGCGTGCAGCCCTGCAGCACTGGGAAGGCATGCCCGAGACAGAAGGCGGGGGACAGGTCAGCATCCTGCGCACCGAGTTCAACCGGAAAGCACGCCACCTGCCCATCCGTAAGTTGATGAACGAAGCAGGCCTCGCTATTCAGGCCATCAAGCCGGTGTTCATGATGAGCCCCCTGTCTATAGCCAACTTCCTGCCGCCCGGAGCCCTGGAGTTCGACCTGGTGATCTTCGACGAAGCCAGCCAGGTGCGGCCTGTAGATGCCCTGGGAGCCCTGCTCCGGGGTAAGCAGGTGGTGGTGGTGGGCGACACCAAACAGCTTCCACCAACCTCTTTCTTCGATTCACTGACCCGGGAAGTGGAGGACGAAGACAACGTAACGGCCGACCTGCAAAGCATCCTGGGTATGTGTGATGCGCAGGGAGCCCCCCAGCGGATGCTGCGCTGGCATTACCGCAGCCGACACGAATCACTCATTAGTCTTTCCAACCACCAATTCTACGAGAATAAGCTGGTGGTGTTCCCCAGTCCCGGGTCGAAGCATGACGCAGGGCTGAAGTTCCACCACTTAAAAGACACGGTGTACGACCGCGGAGCCAGCTGTACCAACCCCCAGGAAGCCGAACGCGTGGCCGATGCGGTGCTGGAGCATGCACGCAAGCACCCGCGCTTAAGCCTGGGCGTGGTGGCTTTCTCTACCGCGCAGCGCCAGGCCATTCAGGACGCACTGGAACTGCGCAGAAAACAAAACCCCGACACGGAAGTCTTCTTTAAGGCCCATCCCGATGAACCCTTCTTTGTCAAAAACCTGGAGAACGTGCAGGGCGACGAACGCGACGTGATCTTTATTTCCATCGGCTATGGCCGCACGGCAGAAGGCTACGTAAGCCTATCGTTTGGTCCCCTGAACAACGAAGGCGGCGAGCGGCGCCTCAACGTACTGATCACCCGGGCCAAGCTACGGTGCGAAGTGTTTACCAACCTTACTTCGGCCGACCTGGATACCGCCCGCACCAAAAGCCTGGGCATCCGCGCGCTCAAGAGCTTCCTGCATTTTGCGCAGCATGGCCAGCTGGACACGCCGGTGCAAACGGGCCTGCCGACCGAGAGTCCCTTTGAAGAAGCCGTGGCCGGGCAACTTACCCGGTTGGGCTACCAGGTACACACCCAGGTAGGCTCGAAGGGCTTTTACCTGGACCTGGCCATCGTGGACCCCGAACACCCGGGCCGTTATATCCTGGGCATCGAATGCGACGGGGCGGCCTACCACTCGGCCCGCTCGGCCCGCGACCGCGACCGCCTGCGCCAGCAAGTGCTCGAAGCCATCGGATGGAAGATCCACCGCGTGTGGAGTACCGACTGGTTCCGCCATCCCGAACGGGAACTGAAAAGGGTTGTGGAAGCCATCAACAAGGCCTGGAAGTCGGCCCTGGACGAAGACGAAGAGGATGAAGACACCGTTATCGACACCGCGCTGGTACGCGAAGGGGCAGAAGAGGCTGCCTCAAAGATTCCTCCTTACCAATCTGCCGTACTGCCCGAACAGATTGCCACCAGGGAAGTGCACCTGCACTCCGTGGGCGCACTGGCCGGCTGGGTGGAGATGGTGGTGCAGGCCGAAAGCCCCGTGCACTTCGATGAAGTAGCCAAGCGGATAGTAGAAGCAGCCGGCATTACCCGCGTAGGCCCCCGCATCCGCGAGCATATCAAGCTCGCCATCCGCTTTGCCGAAGGCAGCGGGCGCATCAGGCAAAAAGGGGAGTTCCTATGGCATGCTTCCATGCCCGAACCCGTGGTGCGCGACCGGTCTGAACTGCCGCCCTCATCGCGCAAGCTTAGATACATTGCCCCGGAAGAGATCCAAAAAGCCGTGGAAAAGGTGGTGCGCGATTCGGTAGCGATCCATCCGGAAGCCGCTTTTCCCCTGGTAGCGAGGCTGCTGGGTTTTTCCCGGGTTACCGAAGAAATGCGCAATGACCTGCTCGAAGTCATCGGGCAGAGCATTCAATCGGCTGTGGTGGTAAAAGACGGCGAGTTACTCAAAGCTGCCCATTAAAGCAT
>DASWYM010000164.1:0-6784 GCA_036404975.1 Chitinophagaceae bacterium | reverse complement strand
GGATGAATTCTTTCCTCCCTACGCCGAAGTGATGAGCCGTATCGGCCGGGAACGTGGCTGGCCGGGCATGAACCGACAGCAGTTTGATGCCGCCACCGGTCCGCAGGGAGCACTGCTCGTGGGCAGCCCCCAGCAGGTGATCGACAAGATCCTGTGGGAGCACGAATTGTTTGGCCACACCCGCTTCCTGGCGCAAATGAGTATAGGCGCCCTGCCTCATAAGCATGCCATGCGGAGCATTGAGCTGTTGGGTACGAAGGTGGCGCCCGAAGTAAAGAAACACACGGCCGCAAATGTAACGGCGTCCAAAGAATAAGCGTCCTATAAAAAAGATCCCGTACCCCCAAACGTGAAAATTGAGCCAAAGACGGGAAATGCTCTAAACGACAGACACGAAAACCAATCAATAGATTCAAGGTGAGACGACAACCATACTCCGTATTACTAATATTGCTGCCGCTACTGCTGCTGGGTGGACTGGTCCACGCGCAGGTGCATACCGTAAAGGGAAAAGTGATCAATACGCAGGCCGAGCCGGTGCCCTACGCCACCATCCTGGTGAAGGGCCACGATGCCGGTACTACCGCTAAAGGCGATGGCACTTTTGAGCTTCAATTAACTACGGGTGATTACCAGGTACTCGTTTCCATCGTGGGCTATAAAAGAGGAGAAGCAACGCTGACTGTGCCGGACAGCACCGAAAAAGTGATCGTCCTGACCGAAGAAGCGCAAAACCTTTCCGAAGTAGTGGTCAGGGCCAGGACGCGCGACCGTGCCGACGAGATCATGGAAAAGCTGGTCCGGAAGAAAGACAGTATCCAGGGTGCTTCAGGCGCCTACTCCTATCAGGTGTACACCAGGGCAGTACTGCAGGACTCCGGTAGTAAAGCGCCCCGTAAACGGGCCCTGAACCGTAATAAAGAGGACCATTCCCCCGGCATGGCTATGGCTGAAGTGTTGTCGCGGGTAGATGTGGATGGCCGCAACCGGGTAAAAGAAGAAAGACTGGCGGTGCGGGGCAATCCTTCTGCCAAAGGAATGTTTTACCCTTCACCCACCGAAGAGCGGTTCAACCTGTACGACAACCTCATTAGCGTTCCGGCCCTCTCCCCCACTCCTTTTCTCTCCCCGGTGAGCAAGGCCGGTCTTACCGCCTATAAGTTCAAAACGGTCAAAGTGCAGCGCAGCAAAACCCACCGAATCTATACTATTTCGGTAAAGCCCCTGCAGGTGACCAATGCCACGGTGGATGGTGAGCTGACGATATCCGACAGTGCCTGGTCGATCCTGCACGCCCGCTTCCGCCTGCCGGCCTACCACCTGCAGGAGTTTGACTATTTTGAAGTGGAGCAGGACTTCGGATTTATCGACAACCAAGCCTGGATGCTCACCCGGCAGCAGTTTACTTATTACACCAAGGGAGGCAAGCAGGTGTATTCCGGCCAAACCGTGGCCTCCTATACCGGCTACCAGTTCAACAAGCAATTTGACCGCCGTCATTTCGGTTTCGAAGTAAGTGTCACGGCCCAACAGGCTTATGAAAAAGACAGTGCTTACTGGCAGGCCGTACGTTCGACACCCCTTTCGGAACGCGAAGCCCTCCATGTGCGCTACACCGACAGTATGGCCTACGTGTCTAAAACGGATGCTTACCTGGACTCTTTAGACCGCGTGGTCAGCAAAGTCACCTGGCTGAAGCTGGGGCTTTTCGGCCAGTCGCTGCACGACCATAAAAAAGAGCGCACCTGGCACTTCTCCCCCCTCGCCTCCCTGTACCAGCCCTTTGCCTTTGGTGGGGGCCGTATAGCGGGCTATGCCTATTTCGACAAGACCTTCCCCTCGCGCCGGCAGGTGAAGATCAATACGGAGCTTAGCTATGGTCTGCGCAACAACGACATCAATGGCAATGTAGAACTGTACAACCGGTATGATCCTTTCCACAGCGGCTACTACAGCTTATCGGCCGGTCGTGATTTTGCCTTTATATACGAAGGCGACGCATGGATCAATATGGTCAAGCGGAACAACATCTACCTGAATAACTATGTAGGCGCGGGCACCGGCCGCGAGATCGTCAATGGATTAGTATTGAGCGCGGAGGCACAGCTGGCCCTGCGCCGCTCAGTGGCCGACTACCATACCGGCCGGCTGGTGGACTCGCTCTTTGGCGACAAGCTGGAAAACAACCAGGCCATTGCCTTCGATCCCTACAATGCCCTGTACGGAAAGCTAAGGTTACAGTATACCCCCTTCCAGCGCTACCGCAGGGAACCGGGGGAAAAGATCAACTTAGGCTCCAAATGGCCTACCCTGTACCTGCAATGGGAAAAAGGTATTGCCGGTCCGCTGCAGAGCAAAGTGGACTTCGACTACCTCGAAGCAGGACTGATGCAAAACATCAACCTGGGGCTGGCAGGCGTCTCCCGCTATACGGTTAAGACCGGTGACTACCTGAACCGCAAAGACCTCCGGTTTATAGACCACAAGTTTCAGCGCCGCGGTGACCCGGTCCTGTATATGGATCCCCATAAATCCTTCCAGGCACTGGACTCCTCCTTTGCCCTGCTCAACCGGTTCTACGAAGGACACCTGCTGCACGAGTTCAATGGCCTTTTCCTGAACAAGATACCGCTGTTCAAGAAGCTACAGCTTCGTGAAGTAGCAGGGGCAGGCTTCCTCCTGGCACCCGAGCGGGATCTCCGCTACGCGGAATTATTTGCCGGCGTGGAAAGAGCGTTCACCTCGCCCTTCAACCCCCTCGACCGCTTCAAGCTGGGTGTGTATGTAATCTCCTCTGCTTCCAACCAGTTTAAAAACCCCGTGCAGTTCAAGGTGGGCTTCACCACCTGGGATAAACGAAGAAACCGGTGGAGGTAAAGTACCTGCCCCGGATTCTTTACAGCCTTACACAAAATAGTGAACCCCTTCTATTGCACCACCAGGCGTTAGGAAGAGGATTTTCTTTACATCCAGACACACCCGGTGCCCTACTTTATAGCGGGCTTCAACCGGTTATAGTCTAATCTCTTTATCACTACCCCATTAGCAGACTCCAGGCGGACCTGATTAAAGAGCTGGTTGGGAAAGAAGATCGACGTCATTACCGAAAGGCCCTCATCGGCAAACAGCTCCACCGAACTGACATCGATCACCAAGGTCAGGTCCATACCATCACTGGTGGCAATACGTGGCGCCATATGCCGGCGGGCGAACTCTTTATGGAAGTCCACCTTGCCTGATTTCGTACGATCGATATAATACTGGTTCCCTCCCTGGTCAAAGCCAACGACTACCTGTTCACCCGCATCATTGGAAAGCACTACGGAAAAGGAGGCCGCTTTATCCAGGATCAGGTCCAGGCGGCCCGGAATACTAAGATTCTTTACCTGGCCGGAGAGGTTCAACGACTGGGTCACATTCACGTCCCGGAGCGAAACCGTGTCAGCCTCTATCTTCTCCAACTCCGGCGAAGGACGGGAGGTGACATACCACTGCTCCCCTACCTGCTTTAAGCCCAGGTCCCGCGGGATCGTCATGGCGCTGCGCCACCGTTCGGTGGGCACCACTTCCCCATACAGCCAGTTGCTCATCCATCCCAGGAAGATTCTTCGCTCACCGGTGTTGGCCCACGTGATCCCCGCATATTCATCCGGGCCCCAATCGAGCCAGCGCGTATCGGTGTGATTGGCCGTAAAGGCCTTACCATCGAAATCGCCCACAAAGTATTGGGTAGCCGAACCGCCGTTAGGTCCGCCGGGGTTGAGGTTCACGATCAGCACCCAGTGTTGCTTTCCACCCTGCTCCAGTGTAAACAGGTCAGGACATTCCCACACACCTCCATGCGCCCCCAGCTTTTCGCCAAACTCGCTTTCTTTGGTCCAGTTCTTCAGGTCAGGAGAAGAATAAAAAGCTATGCGGTCCTTCACCGCCAGTGTCATCACCCACTTTTTCTGCGGCTCATACCACATCACTTTTGGGTCGCGGAAGTCCACTATACCGGGGTTCTTCAACACTGGATTACCGGCATACTTGGTCCAGGTCTTCCCCTCATCGAGGCTATAGGCCAAACTTTGAACCTGGTAGTCCTTCCGGCCGGCAGAAATACCGGTGGTATCGTGGTGGGTAAAGATGGCTACCAGGGGCACCTGTCCCGCCCGGCCAAAACCGGAAGTATTGGCTTCATCCACCACGGCACTGCCGGAAAAGATATAGCCGAGACTGTCGGGATACAGCGCAACAGGCCGGTGTTCCCAGTGCACCAGGTCCGAAGAAGTGGCATGCCCCCAGTGCATGGGTCCCCATTTGGTGCCGCCGGGATAGTACTGGTAAAACAGGTGATAGGTGCCGTTATGATACACCATCCCATTGGGATCATTCATCCACTTCTCCTGGGGAGTAAAATGGAACAGCGGGCGGTGCTGCTCACCGGATACCGCACCACTCTGGGATTGATTCCTTACCGGGCTGCACGATACAATGAACAGAAGTATCGTAGCGTATTTTAAAAAGTTTATCATTGCTCGTAATCATTTAAGGATTCAACAATTCCTTCCCTACCTTCCCCTTATTCACCTTACTCCTTCACCAGCTGGCGTTCCAGGTCTTCGAGCGACACGCCCTTGGTCTCGGGCATTTTGGTGACTACCCAAAGGAGTTGCAGCCCCATCATAAAGGCAAAGAAAGCAAAGATGGGCCAGGGATTGTCCCTGAATACACCTTCTTCGGCGTCCAGGAAAACAGGAGTTACCAGCGTGATCAGCGCTGCAAACACCCAATGGATGCTGGCGCCAAAAGACTGGCCCAGGGCCCGCACGTTGTTGGGAAAGATCTCGGAGATGAATACCCAGATCACGGCACCCTGTCCTATGGCATGGGCCGCAATAAAGAGCAGCAGGAAGGAAAGGAGCAGTCCTGGTCCCGCGCTGGCATAAAAACACCACGCCACCGCAGCGAGGCTCACAATATAGCCCAGTGACCCGATGAGCAGCAGCGTCTTTCTGCCGATGCGGTCAATGAGGTAAAGCCCTACGAAGGTGAACACCAGGTTGGTACCGCCTATGGCAATGGAATTGAACAGTGATTCTTTGGCCGCCAGTCCTGCCCGCTCCAGGATCTCGGGAGCATAATACAGGATAAAGTTGATGCCCGACACCTGGTTGAAGAAAGCCACCATAAAGGCCAGCCACACCACGGTACGGTACCGGGGCCGGAAGATGTTGTCGCTGCTCCCCTGCGCGGTTTCCAGCTTTTTGCTTTCCACCACGGAAGCCACTTCGGCTTCCACATCGGGCACACCCAGTTTGGTCATCACCTTGCGGGCTCCTTCGGTATCATTCCTTTTGGAAATAAGCCAGCGTGGGCTCTCCGGCACCGCAAAGACCATCACCGAATAGATCAGGGCAGGAATGGCCATCACCCCCAGCATCCAGCGCCAGTCGTTGGCTCCACCCACCCCTTCCAGGAAGTAGTTCGAAAGGAAGGCGACCAGGATACCGAAGACAATGTTGAACTGGTAGAGGGCTACCAGCCTGCCCCGGGTAGCTGGAGTAGAGATTTCGGATATATAGGTGGGTGCTGCCACAGACGACACCCCGATACCAAGGCCGCCGATAAAGCGGAAGGCAGAAAAGGTATAGGGATCAGGCGCCAGGGCAGTACCCAATGCCGACACGGTAAAAAGGATACCTACCCACACCAGCACTTTTTTACGCCCCCACTTTTCGGTAGGGATCCCGCCGAAGATGGCACCGATCACCGTACCCCACAGGGCCATCGACATGATGAAGAAGCCATGGAACCAGGGGGTCGTGTCCCACAGTTCCTTGATGGGCAGGTTGGCCCCGGAGATCACTACGGTATCGAACCCGAAGATAAAGCCGGCCAGGGCGGCGGTGAGCGATATTCCGGCCACGTAACCGGGCTTTGATGACGGCTGGGCAGTGCCAGGGACGGCACTAACGGTTCTATTCTTTTCAGTGAGCATGTATTATCATTTAACAGCTAAAAGACAACTATCGGTATATTTTCAAAGGCCGGCAACTCCATTGGGTCAGCGGCTTATGTCCCTGCCGGGGTATACTTGCGGATCAGGGCATCTACCTCCCCCGGCTCATAAGAGGGACAGGCACCGGCACGGCTGGCAATGTAAGCGCCCATGCCGCAGGCAAACTCCAGGGCAGTATGGGCAGGAGCTCCCAGGAGCTTCTGGTAGATAAAGCCTGCCAGGAACGCATCACCGCTGCCGATGGTATCGGCTACCTCTACCTTGAATCCAGGGTGGCGGTGCGACTTTCCACCAGCCCGCACAATGGCTCCTTCTCCTCCCATGGTTACAATAAGGGTATCGATCCCGAACCGGTCCTGCAGCAGCTTGATTTGATCTTCTTCCTGAGCATAATGACCGTACCAACCGGAAACCAGCTCCAGTTCCGCACTGTTCATTTTCAGCATATCCGCTTTGCGAAGCAAGTACTCCACCCCTTCCCTGGTAAAGTGCGGGGGCCGCAGGTTGATGTCCAGCACCGGGGTGCCCACCTCCTCCAGCATCCGGTAGAGCGTATCACGCGATGTATTATTACGGGAAGCAAGACTGCCATAGATGAAATAAGAGGACTGTTCCAGCAGCGGCCTGAAATCGTCCCTCCACTCAATGAAATCCCAGGCCGATGGAAAAACAATGTCGTACGTCACCTCGTTGTGCTCTCCCAGGGTTGCAAAGACCAAACCAGTGTTCTGCGTTTCATCCAGCTGGACCCAGTCCGTTGAGAGCCCGCTTGCGCTGAGC
>DASWYM010000163.1:0-8453 GCA_036404975.1 Chitinophagaceae bacterium | reverse complement strand
CGCTCCTATTCCATCGCCTCGGCCCCCGACGGCACCAACGTGCTAGAACTAGTAATCGTGCTGGACCACCGCGGCACCGGTACCCCCTACCTGTTCAACGAGGTGACCGAAGGCAGCACCCTCACCCTGCGCGGCCCCCAGGGCGTGTTTATCTTGAAAGAGCCCCTGGATAAAGACCTCTTCCTGGTGTGCACCGGTACGGGTATAGCGCCCTTCCGCAGCATGGTGCACCACATCCACCGTCATGGGACGTCCCACGGCAATATCTACCTTATTTTCGGGTGCCGCTCCCACAGCACCCTGCTGTATTACGACGAATTAAAGGCTCTGGAGCAAACCATGCCCGGCTTTCACTATATACCCACCCTGTCGCGCGAACACTGGGAAGGCCGCTGCGGCTATGTGCACCCCATTTACGAAGAGCTCTGTGAAGCCCGGCAACCTGCCGATTTTTACCTCTGCGGTTGGAAGCACATGCTCTCCGAGGCTAAAGAACGCATCCTGGCGATGGGCTACGACAAGACCGCCATCCACCAGGAAGTGTATGGCTAAGAAGGGATATCAACTTCCAGAAACGGCTTTAAAAGCACCCCCTGCCTCCATAGACAATAAACGTTGCAACAACCATTTTTCCACAAAGCAGTGTTTATAGCGTCCTTCTGCACCCTGTTGCCCACTGCAATCCCCAACCCTATAATGCACAAACCGCCCCGTGTACAGGTCCTTCAATGACGGTGGTATGACAAAGACGTGATTAAAATCAGTTCCCTTCCTGACGAAACATACCCCATCTCTACCACTATATGTTCATTTTTACTACCTTGTAAGAAGAATACGTGCAGGTCTTTAATGACCTTTATTCTTTGGACAGAACCTCTAAACTGATAGATATGGGTCCAGCCTCCATGATCGTATTAATCGTTGCTGCTATTGCCTTCTCTTCAATAGCCATCCTCATTGCAAAATTGGTCACCAAGTCCACGACGAACAAGCAGAAGCTTGAGCCGTATGAGTGCGGGGTGCCCACACAAGGTAAGACCTGGACACAGCTGAATGTGGGCTACTACCTCTTTGCCCTCATTTTCCTGGTGTTTGACGTAGAACTGATCTTTTTATACCCGTGGGCGGTAGTGGCAAAAAGCCTGGGCTGGATTGCCCTGGTAGAGATTGTCATATTCTTATTTATCCTGTTCATGGGCTTTTTGTACGCACATAAAAAAGGAGCATTAAAATGGATGTAACACAAGATACTGCGGTACAGCCTTTTCCCGGCGAAGTACACCAGTCGCCCGGCGGTGGGATCGTCACCAGCAAGCTGGATGACGTGATCAACTGGGCCCGAAGCAACTCGCTGTGGCCCCTGGTGTTCGGAACCAGCTGCTGCGCAATTGAAATGATGTCGGCCGCCTCGGCCAAGTACGACTTCTCGCGCTTTGGCTTCGAGGTAACGAGGGCCACGCCCCGCCAGGCCGACGTAATTATTATATCGGGCACCATCGTCAACAAGATGGCCCCGGTGCTCAAGCGCCTCTACGACCAGATGGCCGACCCGAAGTACGTCATCGCCATGGGCGCCTGTGCCACCAGCGGCGGCCCGTTCTTCTACAACACCTATTCGGTAGTAAAGGGGGCGGACCACATCATCCCGGTGGATGTGTACGTGGCCGGCTGTCCGCCACGGCCCGAGGCCCTGCTGCACGCCCTGATCACCCTGCAGGATAAGATCAAAGCTGGCGCCACCCGCGAGCAGATCCGCAAGGAAAGCCGCCTGGTGACCCCAAAGTAAGGGCCAGGGGACTGCGTGCCCTCCGCCCCGAACCACGAATTGACCCACCCATAGGAGCCCGACCAGTAACAAGAAACCAGACAGACTCATGACCACCGAAGAATTAAAAATCGAATTGCTTGCCCTCAACCCCGCGCTTACGTTTGAAGAAGGGGGTGAGTGGCTCAATATGAACGTAGCAGCCGACGACTGGCTGCCCTTCGCCGAAGCACTCCGCTACACCGACTCTACCTATTTTGATTATCTTTTTTGCCTCACCTGCGTGGACTGGAAGACCCACCTGACCATGGTGTACCACCTGACCTCCACCCGCTACCGCCATAATATAGTGGTAAAGGTGAAGCTTGACCGCACGGCTCCCGCCATAGAGTCCGTTTGCCGCATCTGGAAGACGGCCGAGTTCCACGAGCGCGAAGTGTTCGAGTTGTTCGGGGTGAACTTCCTGAACCATCCCGACCTGCGCAAGCTGATCCTGCCCGACGACTGGGAAGGCTACCCGCTGCGGAAAGATTACGAAGACCCTATTAACCTGATCAAACAGTAATATGCTGGAAGAAGTCATCATAAACGAACAGGAAGACCTGGTGGTCAACATAGGCCCCCAGCACCCTTCCACCCACGGGGTGCTGCACCTGGTGATCACCCTCAACGGCGAGACCATTAAAAAGGTAGAGCCGCACCTGGGCTATATCCACCGCTCGATTGAAAAGATGTGCGAAAGCCTCACCTACCGCCAGTTCATTTACATCACCAGCCGCATGGATTACCTCTCGGCCCATATCAACAACCACGCCTGTGCCATGACCGTGGAAAAGGGTATGCAGATCGAAGTGCCCCAACGCGCACAGGTGATCCGGGTGCTGATGGACGAGCTCACCCGCATAGCCTCACACCTGCTGTGGTGGGGGGCGCTGGCCATGGATACCGGCGCCATCACGCCGTTCTTTCACGCCTTCCGCGAGCGCGAAGTGCTCAACGACCTGATGGAAGAAACCTGCGGAGCCCGTCTGACCATGAACTACAATGTGCCGGGTGGCGTTATGGCAGATCTACACCCCAACTTTCAGAAAAGAGTACACGACTTTATCAAACTATATAGAGCTAAGCGCCCGGAGTACGATGAATTGGTAACCAACAATGCCATCTTCCGCGCCCGCACCGAAGGCGTAGGGATTCTCTCCCGTGAAGACGCCATCTCGTACGGATGCACGGGTGCCGTGGCACGCGGCAGTGGCGTGGCCTGCGACATCCGCAAGCTGTATCCCTACGAAGTGTACGACAAGGTACAGTTCGAAGAGCCCCTGGAAACCGGGTGCGACTCTTTTGCCCGCTACAAAGTGCGCATGCGCGAAATGGACCAGTCGCTCTCGATTGTAGAGCAACTCATCGATAATATACCGGAAGGCGACTTCCAGGCCAAGACCAAGGCCGTTCTGAAGCTGCCTAAAGGCGAGTTCTATAGCCGGGTGGAAACCGCCCGCGGAGAGCTGGGTGTGTACATCGTGAGCGAAGGCGGCACGACGCCGTACCGCATCAAGTTCCGCTCACCGGGCTTCTCCAACCTCAGTGCGCTGGACAGCATGGCCCGCGGACAAAAGATTGGCGACCTGGTAGCAATGATGGGTTCCCTGGATCTGGTGATCCCGGATATAGATCGTTAACAACTCAAAACTCTCAACTCTAAACTCAAAACTGAACTTCATGTGGAGTTTTTCAAGCATAGCAGACGGTATTCATAACTGGTTGTACCAGACCTTCCCTGCCACCTGGGCGCTGATCATCGAGATGGTGATCGTGGGCGTGGCTGTCATTGGCTTATTTGCCATGCTGGGCCTGGTGCTGGTGATCATGGAGCGCAAGGTATCTGCGTATATGCAAATCCGTTTAGGACCCAACCGCGTAGGCTACAAGGGCATGCTGCAATCGCTGGCCGACACTGTAAAGCTGATGGTAAAGGAAGGCATGACCCCCGGTGGTGCCGACAAGTTCCTCTTCAACCTGGCGCCATTTATTGCGATGGTGGTGGCCATGCTGCTGATGGCACCCATTGCCTTTGCCAAAGACTTCCAGATCTGGGACGTCAACATCGGTGTGCTGTACATCACGGCCATATCTTCTTTATCGGTTATCGCCATCCTGATGGCCGGCTGGGCCTCCAACAACAAGTACTCCCTGCTGGGAGCGATGCGCAGTGGTGCGCAGATCGTAAGCTATGAGCTGTCGGCTGGTCTCGCTATCCTGACCATTGTGCTGCTGACCGGCAGTTTGCAGATCGGCGATATTATTAAAGCGCAGGCCGATGGCTGGTGGATCTTTAAGGGTCACGTGCCCGCTATCATAGCATTTGTGCTGTTCCTCATTGCCGTTACCGCGGAAACCAACCGGGCACCTTTCGACATGGCCGAAGCCGAGTCGGAGCTCACGGCAGGGTTTCACACCGAGTACTCGGGGATGAAGTTTGCCCTGTTCTTCCTGGCGGAGTACGTAAACGTGTTCATCGTGTGTGCCATCGGCGCGACCCTGTTTTTGGGTGGCTGGATGCCGCTGCACATCGGCAACTGGGAGGCTTTCAATCATATTATGGATTATATCCCCTCCTCGGTGTGGTTCTTTGGCAAAACGTTCTTCCTCATATTCGTCATCATGTGGTTCCGCTGGACGTTCCCGAGGCTGCGCATTGACCAATTGCTGAACCTGGAATGGAAATACCTGCTGCCCATCAGCATGTTTAACATCCTGCTGGCCGCGGTGATAGCGATCATGGGGTGGCACTTTTAAATGGTGAGTGATGAGTAATGAGTGATGAGTGATCAACTCAAAACTCTCAACTCGAAACTCAAAACGCTAAACTGATTTAATATGTTTCTGAAAGAGTACTTCAAAGATATCTATGGTGCGGTGAGCTCGCTGCTGACGGGTATGAAGCGTACGGGCTACTACTTTACCCACCATAAAGAGATCATCACGCAGCAGTACCCCGACAACCGCGATACGCTGAATCTGCCCGAACGCTTCCGCGGCGAGGTGGTGATGCCGCACAATGAGGACAACGAACACCGCTGCACGGGCTGCACCGCCTGCGAGCTGGCCTGTCCCAACGGCACCATCAAGGTGATCACCAAGTTTGACATCACCGCCGACGGTAAGAAGAAGAAGGCCGTGGACAAGCTGGTGTACCACCTCGACATGTGCACCATGTGCAACATGTGCGTGGAGGCCTGCCCCTCGGATGCCATCAAGATGGCGCAGAACTTCGAGCACAGTGTCTACGACCGCAACTTACTCATCAAAGTCTTAAATAAACCGGGTTCCAAACTCATGGAGGGTGTTGAATAATGACTGGATCAACTATCATATTCTATTTACTGGCAGCCCTTACGCTGGTGTGTGGCCTGGTGGCCGTTAGCACCCGCAAGATCTTCCACGCTGCCATTGCGCTGCTTTTCTCCCTCATTGGAGTAGCAGGCCTTTATTTCTGGATGCAGTACGAGTTCATCGCTGCCGTGCAAACGGTGGTGTATGTGGGCGGCATCGTCGTGCTCATCATCTTCTCTGTGTTCCTGACGCAGCAGGCGGGCGACCAGATGCCCCGCCAGTCGATAGGACGACGCATCTTCGGCGGGCTGGCTACCTTCCTGGGCTTTTCCCTTACCATGGTGCAGGTCGTGCAGCATACCTTCACGCCCACTACGGCCCCTGCGGCCGACAACAGTGTGGCGGGCATCGGCCGGCTCCTGCTCTCGGTGGACGAGACGGGTTATGCCCTGCCGTTTGAAGTGATCAGTATGCTGCTGTTGGCCGCTATGGTGGGTTGTATCGTTATTGCGATGCGCCAGCCTGCTCCCACGGAACGGCCCGAGGAGCCGAAGCAGCCAACTGAAGAGACCATCCGCTTTACTACTATTACCAAAGAACCAGTCCTTCCTCCTGTTGAGGAAGAAATAGGAGGTGTACGATGATCGAACCCGGACTCTACCACTTACTCTTTATCAGCACAGCCCTGTTCTTCATCGGCATGTTTGGCTTCTTCACCCGGAGAAACCTGATCACCATGCTGATGAGTATCGAGCTGATCCTGAACAGCGTGAACATCAACTTTCTTGCCTTTAATAAGTACGTGTGGGCCCATAAGCTCGACGGGATGATGTTCACCATCTTCATTATTGCCATTGCGGCTGCCGAAGCGGCCATTGCCATTGCTATCATTATCAACCTGTACCGAAACCACAAGTCCATCGACGTGGAGTCTGCAGGAGAATTAAAGTATTAAACTATGCCAAGCGCCATTGTTATAGCACTCATTCCACTGTTACCCCTGCTCTCCTTCCTGTTGCTGGGTCTGTATGGTAAAAAGGTATTTAAGAACGCTTCCGGGCTGGTAGGCACTACTTCCCTGTTCACTTCCACACTGCTGTCCCTATATGTAGCTTACGGCTACTTCTTCCAATGGGGGAAAGCCGACGGGGTGTACCAAAAGCTGGTGCCCTTCAGGTTCGAGTGGCTGCAGTTCTCCGAAGGTGTCTCCATCGACATGGGCCTGATCATCGATCCCATTTCGGTGATGATGCTGGTGGTGGTGACCCTGGTGTCGCTGATGGTCCACATCTACTCCACCGCGTACATGAAAGGCGAAGAGCGGTTCCCCACCTACTACTCTTTCCTGTCGCTGTTTACGTTTTCGATGCTGGGCCTCGTGCTCTCTTCCAACATCTTCCAGATCTACATCTTTTGGGAGTTGGTAGGCGTGTCGTCCTTCCTTCTGATCGGCTTCTACTACAGCCGGCCCTCGGCGGTGGCCGCTGCCAAGAAAGCCTTTATCGTCACCCGCTTTGCCGACCTGGGCTTCCTGATCGGCATACTGGTGCTGGCCTTCTACTCCGGCACCCTGGACTTCAATACCCTGATCGAGCGACTCACTTCGCCCGACTCTAACGAACTGAAAACGGCGGTAGCTTCTTCCTTCCTGGGCGTATCGGCCCTCACGTGGGGACTGCTGCTGGTGTTCATGGGTGGCGCGGGTAAAAGTGCCCTATTCCCCCTGCACATCTGGCTGCCCGATGCCATGGAAGGCCCCACTCCTGTATCCGCCCTCATCCACGCCGCTACGATGGTGGTAGCCGGTGTGTACCTCGTAGCCCGCCTCTTCCCCGTGTTTGCCCTGTCGGCACCCGAGGCGTTGAACGTGGTAGCTTATGTTGGTGTGCTCTCCGCCCTGCTGGCCGCCGTGATAGCGTGCACGCAGACGGACATCAAACGCGTACTGGCCTACTCCACCATGTCGCAGATTGGCTTTATGATGTTTGCCCTTGGGGTTTCGGGTTATGGTGGTGAAGCCGGACTGGGTTATACCGCTTCGCTGTTCCACCTCTTCACCCACGCCCTGTTCAAGGCTCTGCTCTTCCTGGGCGCCGGTGCGGTGATCCACTTCATCCACAGCAACGACATGAAAGATATGGGTGGCCTGCGCAAGTACATGCCCATTACACACATTACCTTCCTGATAGCTTGTTTAGCCATAGCCGGTGTGCCGCCCCTGTCGGGTTTCTTCTCTAAGGAGGAGATCTTGCTGGCTGCCTACAACAGCAATCCTACCATTTATTGGATCGCCCTGTTCACCTCCGGCCTGACGGCTTTCTATATGTTCCGCCTTTACTTCAGCATCTTCTGGAATAAAGAGGTCCACATACATGGCCATGGCGAAGGTGGCGCCGCCATCACCCTGCCGCTGGTGCTGCTGGCTGTGGGTGCTGCGCTGGCCGGCTTCATTCCCTTCGGTGAGTTTGTCTCCTCTGATGGTAAGGCCCTGGAAACCCACTTCCACCTGGCGTTCTCCATTGCCCCTGTAGCCCTCGGCCTGACCGGTATCGGGCTGGCCATGTGGCTCTATAAGAAAGAGAACGAGCGGCCCGACCGTGTGGCGGCTTCCCTCAGCGGCCTCTACACTGCCGCCTACCGGAAGTTCTACATCGATGAAGTCTACCTGTTCCTGACAAAGAAGGTGGTGTTTAACCTCATTGGCCGCCCCGCTGCCTGGTTTGACCGCAACGTGGTGGATGGTATGGTCAACTACACCGGCAATACCACCCAGCTGGTCAGCGAGCGCATCAAGAAATTGCAATCCGGTAAAGTACAGCACTACGCCCTCTACTTCCTGGTGGGCGTGATCGCACTGGCCGTACTGTTTATCTACCTATGGAAATAACGAACCTCTAAAGTATTAGCTATGAACTTACTCTTCTTACTTGGAATACCGCTGCTGACCGCCATCGCCGTACTGCTGGTGCGCAATGCCCACCAGGTGCGCAACGTGTCGCTCGCCGGCTCTGTCATCCAGCTTTTCTTCGCCCTCGGACTGCTGTTAGGCTACCAGGGTGAAAGAGCAGCCGGCAACACAGCGCCCATGCTCTTTGAACAGAAATACAACTGGTTTCCTTCCCTGAATATCTCTTTCCACCTCGGCGTCGACGGTATATCGATAGCCATGATCCTGCTCACCGCTTTTGTGGTGGTGTCGGGCGTGCTGGTATCCTGGAACGTAAAGCGCATGACCAAGGAGTTCTACTTCCTGCTCATTCTCCTTAGCCTGGGCGCCTACGGGTTCTTTATTTCCCTGGACCTGTTTATCCTGTTCTTCTTCCTGGAGATCGCGGTCATTCCCAAATACCTG
>DASWYM010000162.1:0-16768 GCA_036404975.1 Chitinophagaceae bacterium | reverse complement strand
AGTCCTGTATACACATCCTCACAAGGACCACATCGCTGGCCTGGATGATGTGCGGGCCTATAACTTTATCCAGCAGCAGTCCATACAGGTCTATGCCAATTCGCTGACCGAAGAAGCCCTGAAGCGCGAGTTCAGCTACGCCTTTGCCGACAAGAAATACCCCGGTGTGCCGGAGATCGATCTGAACACCATCACCCTCGACCCCTTTACGGTTGGCGATATACCGGTGCAACCCGTAGGAGTGTGGCACCTGAAGATGCCGGTCTACGGCTTCCGCTTTGGCAAGGTAACTTACATCACCGACGCCAACCGCATTGACGAAAGCGAGAAGGAAAAGATCTGGGGCAGCGAAGTGATCATCATCAACGCCCTGCGCAAGGAAAAGCACATCTCGCACTTCTCGCTGGGAGAAGCTATGGAGCTGGTGAAGGAGCTGCAGATCCCGAAGGCTTATTTCATACACATCTCGCACCAGCTGGGCCGCCACGAGGAGGTGGAACAAGAATTGCCGGAGGGTGTACACCTGGCCTACGATGGATTGGTGCTGAATGTGTGACCGGTACAGGAGTCAAATGTCTCTTATCAGAAAACCCTTATTTTGCATGCTTAACGATTGTAAACCATATGAACTTTGAACTGTCTGAAGTGACCACCCAGGTCGCACACACTGCCCGCGACTTTGCTCATAAGAACATCAAGCCCCACGTAATGGAGTGGGACGAAAGTCAGGAGTTCCCCGTACACATCTTCAAGCAACTGGGAGATCTGGGTATGATGGGCGTGCTGGTACCCCACGAGTACGGTGGGGCCGGCCTTAGCTACTTTGAATACAAGGCCATCATTGAAGAGATCTCCAAGGTGGATGGCTCCATCGGCCTGAGTGTGGCAGCCCACAACTCGTTGTGCACCGGCCATATCCTCACCTTTGGAACCGAAGAACAGAAACAAAAGTACCTGCCCAAACTGGCCACCGCCGAATGGATCGGGGCCTGGGGCCTCACTGAACCCAACACCGGGTCGGACGCAGGCAACATGAAATGCACCGCCACCCGCGACGGCAATAACTGGATCATCAATGGTACCAAGAACTGGATCACCCACGGAAAGACAGGTGACGTAGCCGTAGTGATCTGCCGCACCGGCGAGCCCCGCACCTCCAACAACGCCACGGCTTTTATTGTCGAAAGGGGCACCCCCGGTTTTAGTGGTGGCAAGAAAGAGAATAAGCTGGGCATGCGCGCTTCCGAAACCGCCGAGATGATCTTCGAGCACTGCGTAATCCCCGATGCCAACCGCCTCGGCGAGGTAGGCGACGGCTTCAG
Source organism: Chitinophagaceae bacterium (assembly GCA_036404975.1). Taxonomy (GTDB): domain Bacteria; phylum Bacteroidota; class Bacteroidia; order Chitinophagales; family Chitinophagaceae; genus Flavisolibacter. The sequence continues at coordinate 15,446 of DASWYM010000162.1, read as the reverse complement.
GCAGGCAATGAAGGTGCTCGATGGCGGGCGCATCTCTATTGCCTCCCTGTCATTAGGTATAGCCAAAGGCGCCTACGAAGCCGCCCTTCAGTACTCGCAGGAGCGCTACCAGTTCGATAAGCCCATTTCTTCGTTCCAGGGTATCTCCTTTAAGTTGGCCGACATGGCTACCGAAATAGAGGCGGCCGACCTCCTCACCCTGCAGGCCTGCGACCTGAAAACCCGCGGTAAGGCTATGACCAAACAGGCCGCCATGGCCAAGTACTACGCCAGCGAGGTAGCAGTAAAAGTAGCTAACGATGCCGTCCAGATCTTTGGCGGATATGGTTATACGAAAGACTTCCCGGTAGAAAAGCACTACCGCGATGCCAAGCTATGCACAATAGGCGAGGGGACGAGCGAGATCCAGAAGATCGTAATTGCGCGCGAGGTATTAAAATAGCTTACATACAGCAGCTCGCTTACTAATCCTTTTCAAATAAAAAGCCCCCAGTTCACTACTGGGGGCTTTGCTGTATAAAAAGTATTTATCGGCTCTTTCCTTCTCACGTTTCACGTCTCACGTCTCTCGAGGCTGTCTTCTCTTACTTCACTTCCTGCATCTGCACCAGCCGGTAATAGTAGCCTCTCTTTTCGATCAGTTCATCGTGGGTGCCCCTTTCCACGATCTCGCCCTTCTGCAGCACGATGATCTCGTCGGCGTGGCGGATGGTCGAGAGGCGGTGTGCAATAACAATAGAGGTACGGTTCTGCATCATATTGTTGATGGCGTCCTGCACCAGGCGCTCGCTTTCGGTATCCAGGGAAGAAGTCGCCTCGTCGAGGATCAGGATGGGAGGGTTCTTCACAATGGCCCGTGCAATGGTCAGACGCTGGCGTTCCCCGCCACTTAATTTAGAGCCACGGTCACCGATATTGGTCTCGTAGCCCTTCTCTTTGCGGGTAATAAAGTTGTGTGCGTTGGCCACTGTGGCGGCTTCGGCTACTTCTTCGTTGGAGGCTTCCTGTTTGCCCAGGCGAATATTGTTGGCGATGGTATCGTTGAACAGGATGGGTTCCTGCGTCACGATCGAGATCTGATCCCTTACCGATTTAAGCGAGTAGTTCTTGATGTTTACGCCATCGATGAGGAGCTCCCCGCCGCTGACGTCGTGAAAGCGAGGCACCAGGTCGGCCAGGGTCGACTTGCCCGCCCCCGAGGAGCCTACCAGGGCTACGGTCTTACCCTTTTCGATCGTGAGATTAATGCCTTTCAGGATAGGGGCGCCGTCGTAATTAAAGGTCACATTGCGCAACTCGATGCTCTGGTGGAAGCTATCTAGTTTCCTGCCCTGCGGGTTGTCATCGATGGTGTTGGCGGTCTGCAGCACTTCCTCGATCCGGGTAATGGCGGCACTGCCTTTCTGCATGTTCGAAAACGAAGTGGACAGGGCCTTGGCCGGGTTGATGATATTATAGAACAAGGCGAGGTAGGTAATAAAGGCTGAGGCCTCCAGGTCGATGCCCCCGCTCAGGATAAGGCGCCCCCCGAAATACAGGATGCCGCAGAACATCATCACGCCGAGGAACTCCGACATGGGAGAAGCCATATCCCTGCGATAGCCGATGCGGTTCTTCGCCTCCAGCAGCTCGTTGTTCACGGTAAAGAACTTGCGGCGCAGCAGCCCCTCTATATTAAAGGCCTTGATCACCCTTAGGCCGCCCAGGGTCTCGTCGAGGATCGATACGGAGTCGGCATACTTGTGGGCCACCTCAGTGCTCTGCCGCTTCAGCGAGCGGGTAATGCGGCCGATGATAAAGCCCATGCCCGGCAGGAACAGCAGCAGGAAGAGCGTCAGCTGGGGGCTCAGGAAAAACAGGAAGGCAAAGTTGATGATAATAGCCAGCGGGTCTCTTATCCATCCCTCCAGGGTACCCACCACCGAGCCTTCCACCTCGCTGATGTCGTTGGTGATGCGGCTGATCAGGTCGCCTTTCTTCTTTTCGGTGAAATAGCCGATCGGCAGGTGGAGTATCTTTTCGTACAGATCGGTACGAAGTTGGTTGACTATTCTGTTTTTAAGCGGGTTGAGCACATAGAACGAGAGCACCAGGAAGATGTTCTTCAGCAGGATGGAAGTGATGATCAGGATGCAGATGATGCCCAGGGTAGGTACTTTACCTCTCGTGTCAATGGAAGCGGTCAGGAAATCACGGATCACCGCCACCACGGGGTTGCTGGTTTCTTTTACCAGGTCTGCCGTTCCTGTGCCTTCGCCTTTGAAGATCAGGTCGAGGAAAGGCATGAGCATCCCCAGCGACACGATGGAAAAGACGATGGACAGGATGATGAAAACGAAGTAGAGGACCACCTGCGATTTATACTGGCCTACGTACTTAAAGATCCGCGAATACTTGTTCATGAATGGTCGGCGCTGCTTAAAAGGGGCAAAGTAACTACTTTTACAACCAACAAACCGTAAGATTATGCAGGAAGGAAAACGTCAAAAGCAGGTGGGTGGCTTAATCCAGGAAGAAATGACCGATATTTTTCAGCGCCTCGGGCTCAGTATGATCGATGGCGGCATGGTGTCCGTGTCGTCGGTAAAGGTCACTCCCGACCTGCTGGAAGCCCGTATTTATGTAAGCCTGTTCCAGGTGGCCGACCCGAAGGCTACGCTGAAAAAGATAGAAGAGCGCAAGTGGGAAATAAAGAAAGAGCTGGCCAGCCGCGTGAAACACCAGCTGCGCCGTATCCCCGAGCTGAAGATTTTCCACGACGATACCCTGGACCATGTGTTCAAGATGGAAGAGCTCTTCAAGCAGATCAAGGAGGAAGACAAGGGCAAGGAAGGTGAAGAGCCCGCCCCAAAACCCTAAACTCGAAACTCTAAACCCTAAACTGGTAAGCCCCTGAACTTTCTATTCGCCTGGCGCTACTTCAAAGCCAAAAAGTCTACCAACGCCATCAACGTGATCTCCTGGATCTCGATCCTGGCTATTATTGTGGGTACCGCTGCCCTTATCCTGGTGCTGAGCGTCTTTAACGGCTTTGAAGACCTGGTGAAGTCGCTGTATTCGTCGTTTTACCCCGACATCCGCATTACGGCTTCCGAGGGCAAGCAGATCACCCTTACCCAGCAGCAGCTCGCTAAGATCCGCGGTGTGCGGGGGGTGAAAGCCCTTTCCCTCACCGCCGAGGAAAAGGCTTTCCTGCAGAACGGCGAGTTCCAATCGATCATTTTCCTCAAGGGAGTGGATGAGCAGTACAGCACCGTCACCGGCATGCAGAACTACGTTGTGGCCGGGAATTTCGATACCGGCGACCCCGACAATCCCCTGCTGGTGCTGGGGGCGGGCATCGAGAACGCTGTGGGCGTGCAGGCCGACCGCAACCTGGCACCCCTCACCGTTTACCTGCCCCGCAAAACGGAAGTCAGCACCTCCGACCCCCTGCAGTCGCTCAATGCCGACACGGTTAATACCGCCGGGGTCTTTGTCATCCAGCAGGAGTTTGATAATAAATACGTGCTCACCAATCTGGGCTTTGTGCGCTCCATGCTCGAGATGCCCGAGAACACTTATACGGCCGCCGAGATCCTGCTTCATCCCAACGCCGACCCCGACGATCTTAAAGAAGTGCTCCAGGAAGCCCTGGGGGACGCCTACAGCGTGCTCACCCGCTACGAGCAGAACCGCAGCCTTTACGCGGTGATGCGCACCGAGAAATGGGTCATCTATGCCATCCTTTCCCTTATCCTGGTGGTGGCCGCCTTTAATATGATCGGGGCGCTCACCATGCTGGTGCTCGAAAAGCAGAAAGACATTTCGGTGCTCCACGCCCTGGGCGGCAGCCGCTCCCTTATCCAGAAGATCTTTTTAAGCGAAGGGCTGCTCATCGCCATCATCGGTGGGGTAGTGGGTATGACCCTGGCCCTGGCTATGGCCCTGGCCCAGATCCACTACAAGCTCATCCCGCTACAGGGCGGCACCTTCCTCATCGACTACTTTCCCGTCAAGTTGCGCCTGGCCGACTTTGGGCTAGTCTCGGTGACCATACTCGTGATTGCCCTCATCGCCTCCTGGGTGCCGGCCCGTAAGGCCGCCCTGCAGCAGTTCCAGTTGAGGGAGGAGTAATACGGGCTCCAAAATGATGATCCGCCCTCCTGATCAGGAATGCATTCCCTTTTAAATTTTATTATCCACCTTGACCATTGCTTTCTGAAGCAGGGCAAAAACTACCCTCAGGTTCCTTTATTCCCATGATCTCCCCTGGATGTTCCCACCATATTCCGTACTAATTCCCTATCCTCGTAGATAGGGAATATATAGGGAATTAATAGGGAATATCTAGGGAATATGTAGGGAATTTATGAGGAGGGATTAGGAATTGGGGATTAGGAATTAGGAAGAGAGAAGCGGATGGAATGGCACGTTCATGGACATAAAAATGCCCCGGGGTTCACCGGGGCTTTATAAATTATAATTCGAATTCCTTACTCCCTTATAGGGATTGGGGGTTAATAGTCACCTAAGGTTTCGGGCAACTGGGCCAGGGCCTTGGATAATTGCTCGTCGTTGGGGGCCACACCGTGCCAGTTGTGGTCGTTTTCCATAAAGTCAACGCCTTTACCCATCAGGGTGCGCATAATGATGGCGATGGGCTTACCCTTACCCACAAGCGATTTGGCCTCGCCGAGCACCTTCACTACCTCGTCCATATTGTTGCCGTCCATTTCCAGGGTGTGCCAGCCAAAGGCATCGAATTTTGCCTTGATGTCGCCCAGGTTCAGCACCTTGAAGGTAGGGCCGTCGATCTGCTGGCCGTTCCAGTCTACTATAGAGATCAGGTTGTCCACATTGTTATGCGGGGCGAACATGATGGCTTCCCAGTTTTGCCCTTCCTGTAGTTCTCCGTCCCCATGTAGAGAAAAAACCACACTCTGGTCGCCGTTCAGTTTTTTGGCCAGTGCGGCACCGATGGCCACGCTCATGCCCTGGCCCAGTGAGCCGGACGCCACCCGTACACCGGGCAGTCCTTCGTGGGTGGTGGGGTGACCTTGCAGGCGGGAATCGATCTTGCGGAAGGTGGCCAGCTCCGCTTTGTCGAAATAACCCGCACGGGCAAGCGTAGCGTAAAACACCGGGGAGATATGACCGTTGGAAAGGAAGAACAGGTCTTCCTCGCGGCCATCCATATCGAATCCTGGTTTACGATTCATTACGTTGAAATACAAAGCCGTAAGCACATCGGTGCATCCCAGGGAACCTCCCGGGTGGCCACTGTTGCAGGCATGTACCATTCGCAATATGTCGCGACGGACCTGGCTGGCGATATCGGTAAGAGTTGGCATATTTTTTTCCGTTTGAATTAAACTTTTAACAAATCCTGATATCTTACATGGATTGCGGTGCAAATGTGCAATCTTTTTTGTTGTTATGTGCCGAAACCAACAAACATCCTCGAAAAATCATCCTTAGCTCAGTTTGTATTGATTTATTTTTTGATAAGTCAGACTATGAAACCTATTTTTGTCACCGTAAACCCTGATGTATGTTGGATATGTTACTAACTGCCTCGGTTTCGTTTATCATTACATTTTTAGCCGTACCTGTAATAATCAAGATAGCCGAAACCAAGAACCTTTATGATGTGCCAGATGGACGCAAGCTTCACACGAAACCAGTAGCTTCCTTAGGTGGCATCGGCATATTCGGGGGGTTTTTCCTGGCATCGCTGCTTTCTATCTCCGTAAAAGCCAACCCGGAGTTTCAATACTTCTTTGCTTCCGCCATTGTTATTTTCTTCCTGGGCATCAAGGATGATATCCTCATCCTGACGGCGATGAAGAAATTCATCGGCCAGGTGCTGGCGGCAGCCATCATCATTCACCTCGGCGGCATCCGCATCGACAGCATGTACGGGCTGCTGGGCATATTCGATCTTCCCGAAGCTTTCAGCCTTGCGCTTTCCTACATGACCATCATCGTGGTGGTGAACGCTTATAACCTTATCGACGGGGTGGACGGGCTGGCCGGTACGCTGGGCCTGCTGACCATGAGCGTATTCGGGGCCTATTTCTTTATGGTGGGTATGCCGGCCTACGCATTGCTGGCTTTTGCCATGGGCGGCAGCCTGCTGGCGTTCCTGATCTTTAACTACAACCCCGCCAAGATCTTTATGGGTGATACCGGTTCGCTGATGCTGGGCATGGTCAATGCCATCCTGGCCATCAAGTTCATTACCGTGTCGGCTTCTCCGGCGGCCGTGTTCCCCATTGAGTCGTCGGTAGCGGTGGGCTTTTCGATCCTGATGGTGCCCCTGGCTGACACCCTGAGGGTATTCAGCATCCGCATCCTGCAGGGACGCTCGCCCTTTACGCCCGATCGCAACCACATTCACCACCTCATGCTCGACCGCGGGCTGAACCATAAGCACGTTACCCTGAGCTGCCTGCTGCTGAACGTCATCTTTATCACCATTGCTTACTTCGGCCGCTCTATGGGCCCCACCTACGTAATGCTTACCATACTGGGCGCCGCCTTTGCCGTGCTTACCCTCATTGTATATGCGAAGAAGCCCATACCCCGTATACAGGCCGTGCCTGCCAGCGAGGAGGCTTCGGGCCATCCCATCACCAAAGTAGTTCCCATCAACAGCGATGCGGCCGTTGCCGAGAACTGATAAAGGGCACAGGAAAAAACATTCAATAGGGGAGGCGGTAGCCCCCCTTTTATTTTGGGGCACCTGCTGTTTTCCATCATGCGGAATCTCTGTATCTCTTTAGCGGCCCGTTCTCAATTATAGCCCTTCTTTATTAGTTTTGTATTCTTAAAACAACTTAGTGTATGGCAGATATTTCCGAAGACTTGTCGATAACCATTCAGATGGCTGAAGACTCCATGAAAAAAGCAATCAATCACCTGGAGGCCGAACTGGGCAAGATCAGGGCCGGTAAGGCCAACCCCCAGATGCTGGATGGCATCATGGTCGATTACTACGGTTCGCCTACTCCTATAGGCCAGGTAGGAAACATCAGCGTACTCGATGCCCGCACCCTGACGATCCAGCCTTGGGAGCGTAACATGCTGCAACCCATTGAACGTGCTATCATAGCTTCTAATATTGGTATCAATCCCCAGAACGACGGGGTGATCATCCGTTTGTTCCTGCCCCCGCTGACCGAGGAGCGCCGCCGGGAGCTGGTAAAACGCAGCCATGGTGAAGGTGAGCACAGCAAGGTATCGATCCGCAACATCCGCCGCGACGCCATTGAGCAGATCAAGAAGCTACAGAAGAACGGCCTGAGCGAGGACGCAGCCAAGGATGCCGAGGCCGAAGTGCAGGAGCTGACCAACCGCTACATTGTGCAGGTGGATAAGCACCTCACCACGAAAGAAAAAGAGATCATGTCGATCTAGGCCTTGTTGGCCAGGTAGACACCGCCTAATATCAGTGCCAGGCAGCTTATTTGAATCCCGGTGACCTGTTCCCCCGCCAGCACGCCCCAGAAGATGGCGACAATGGGAATAGCGTAAGTGACCATGGAGGCAAATAGGCCGCCTGCTCTTTTTATAAGGGCATAGAAGAGCATAGTGGCCAGGGCTGAGCCCACCACCCCCAGCAGGGCGGCATAAAACAGGGAAAGGCGCGCCGCCTCATCGTACCGCGCGATAGAGAACACCTCCTGCTGCCACATCACCCCCAGCGAGAGCAGGCACATGATGGCCAGCGACACAGTGGCCATTTTGATGGGGTCTACATCCTTCAGGTAGTGGGTCACCACGTTTACATTGAGACCATACATAATGGTCGCCAGCAAAATCAGCAGGGCGTATACGTAATTATCAAAGCTTACCCCGCCTTTGGACAGGCTCAGGATCACCAGGCCTATAAAGCCGATGATTACCCCCATCACCTTACGCTGCTGCACTTTTGCCTTAAAGAACAGCACTGCGATCACGATAACAAACAGTGGCGTGAGGGAATTGAGAATGCCGGCCAGGGCACTGTCGATTTTCTTTTCAATGGCAATGGCAAAGAGGAAAGCGGGCAGCAGGTTGCCCAGCAGCCCGGAGAGGGCCACCAGCAGCACCTTGCGCCAGGGGATCTTCGTGATATGCACCACGGCAAAAGGCAGGAACACCAACCCGGCCGAGAAGATACGCACTGCCCCGATCTGGTAGCCGTTCAGGTGCTCCTTGCTCAACTTCATTAAGATAAACGAACTGCCCCAGATAAGGGCCAGGACCACAAATACCAGCCAGTTGATTGCTTTTTCCTTGCGCATAAATTCTGTGCAAAAGTGCAGAAGGATTAAATTAGAGCATAATATTTTTCTATGACCCGACTCGCTGACATTTCCACCAAGGCTCCCCAGGACCTGGACAAGAGAGCTACCAAGGAAGCCACCGCCAGGCTGCTCGAAGAATTAGACGAACTGCAGTACCTGCTCTATGCCGAACACAAGCACTCGGTGCTGGTGATCCTGCAGGGCATGGACGCCAGCGGCAAGGACGGCGCCATCAAGAACGTGTTTGGTACGCTGAACCCCCAGGGGGTGCGGGTGCATTCCTTTAAGGCGCCAACCGGGCGCGAGCTGTCGCAGGATTTCCTGTGGCGCATCCACCAGCATGCACCGCCCAAAGGAATGATCCAGATCTTTAACCGCAGCCACTACGAGGATGTGCTCATCACCCGGGTGAAGGGTTGGTGCAGTGATGAGTGCGCCCACCAGCGCTTTGAGGCGATCAATGGCTTCGAAAAGCTGTTGCAGGAGCACAATTCCACCTCCATCTTTAAGTTCTACCTGCACATTTCCTTCGAAGAGCAGCACGAGCGGCTGATGGAACGCCTGGAAGACCCCCGCAAGCACTGGAAATACAACAAGGGCGACTTCGAGGAACGCGAGCTGTGGGACCAGTACATGCTAAAGTACGAGGACATCTTCCGCCACTGCAACCGGGTGCCCTGGACCATCGTGCCCGCCGACCAGAACTGGATCAAGGAGCACATCATTGCCAAAGCCCTGGTGGAGCACCTGCGACAGCTGGACATGAAATATCCACAATTACCTAAGGAGGGATAGGAGATAAGGAATAAGGAGCGTAAATTAGGGACACTAAATACAACACTTATGGGATTTGCAAAGGAATTCAGGGAGTTTGCCCTAAAAGGTAATGTAGTGGAGTTGGCAATTGCCGTTATTATCGGGGCGGCTTTTGGCGCCATTGTTTCCTCCCTGGTAGACGATGTCATTACTCCGCTTTTATTGACACCTGCCCTGGAGGCGGCCAATGTGGCTGACCTGGATAAGCTTACCTGGGGTGCTGTTAAATATGGTAAGTTCCTTGCCGCCATTATCAAGTTCCTGCTGGTGGCATTGGTGCTGTTCTTTATGATCAAAGGCATCAACTCCATGAAAGAAAAGAAGAAGGAAGTGCCCAAAGAACCAGAGCTTTCTATGACCGAGAGCCTGCTGATGGATATAAGGGATAGCCTGAGAAAGTAGGCTTTGTTAAACTCTGCGGTAGCGATTGCACTACAGCAAAACCATTTAAATAGGATAGATTACTTTTGTGTAGTCCCGTGGTTCGTTTACCTTCCACGGGACTCTTTTTTACTGTAAAAGACACCAATACGTGGAAAAAGCCAGTTACCAGATAAAGCTACCCCAGTTCGAAGGCCCTTTTGACCTGTTGCTCTTCTTCATCGAGCGCGACGAGCTGGATATCTATAATATTCCCATTACCAGGATCATCAACGATTTCCTCGACTATATACACCAGCAGGAGCAGCTCAATATCGAGCTGTCGAGCGAGTTCATTCTCTTTATCTCCACGCTGATGCGGATCAAGGCCCGCCTGCTGCTGCCCCGGAAGGAAGTGGACGCCTCGGGTAACGAGATCGACCCGCGCCAGGAACTGATCGACAAGATCCTGGAGTACAAAAAGTATAAGGAAGCCTCCGCCGAGCTGGCTCTTATGGAAGCCGAGCGGATGCTGATGATCAAAAGGGGCAATATCCAGAAAGAGATGTCCTTTATCGGCGAAGAGGCCGGGGAGGGTACCGAGATCCAGGCTATTACGCTCTTTAAGCTGATGAAGGCCTTTGAGCGGGTGATGCAGCGCTATGCCGACCAGTTCAACAAGCCGGTGCACACGGTGGTTCCTTATAACTACTCCATGGAGCAGACCAAATCAAACATCGTGGCCTACGCACAAAGCGAAAGGACCCTGTCGTTTGAAAAGATCTTTGCCCGGGTAGAGAACCGCGTACACGCCATCTTCACTTTCCTCTCCATGCTCGAACTGGTGCAGCAGAAATTCCTCCGCATCGTGATCGGCGAGGGCCGCAACAACTTCCTCGTGGAATACAACGAGTCGGAAGAAGGCCTGACGGATGAGGAGCGCATGCACCTGTTGTAAGGAGGGATCAGGGACTGGGGATTAGGGATTAGGAGGCTCCCTCTTTCACGTTTCACCTTTTACGTTTCACGTCCTCAGTACACCCACAATAATATGGGTCTCTTTGCCCGGTCGATCACTTTGGCGGCTTTGTCCAGGAAGGCGTAGGACACCATGGGGCAACCAAGGGAATTGCAGGCCGGCAGGGGATAGACTTCCCGGTCGGGAATACAATCATAAGCATGCAGCACCACGGCCCGCCGGAAGGCATTGGAGTTGGTGCTGTCCAGCCCGTGGAGCTTATAAGCCCTTCCAAAGCGACCTTTGTATTTATAACCCACTTTATAGCGTCCTACCGAGCTGCAGCCGCAGTTGGGGGTATTGGAAAACCGGGCATTGCGCAGGAAGACTGTATTGCAGCTGCCGTGCGCCACCAGGCCTGCTGCAACCACAGAATCCCTCTTCAGATCATATATGAAAAAGCGGTTCTTCCCGCTGGGCAGGCTCATGTCGATAAGAAAGCAGTGTTCGGTGGAAAAGCCTTTGCGCCGCGCATAGCTCTTTACTTCCCGGGCACGACCTTTCAGCTTTAAGGCAAAAGCTTCGGTTTCGCGTCTCGTCTCCGGCTTTTTTGCGGAAGGAATGGGCGTGGGATTATGGGTAGGGGCACTACGGGGCAGTAGGTAGTATAGAGCAAGAAGGAGTACCCCTCCCAATAGGATCGGCAGCAGGGTTCGGTTCATACCCCTAAGATGCAGCCGCTTTCCTTTTCCATAAAAAGAAACAGCTTACGGGTGAAACCGTAAGCTGTAGTTGAAAAAGTTCTATAGTAAACGAATGCTGTTGTTCTCCCCTAATTCCTAATCCCTAGTTCCTAATTCCTCCTACTTCAGCAGATCCGCAATCACCGTCTCGTTCATCAACAGGCGGATAGCGTCGGCGATAGCCTCGGCGTCGTAGCCGCACTCGCGGTGCAGCTCCTTCAGGGTGCCGTGTTCTACGATGCGGTCGGGTACACCCAGGATGCGCACTTCGTTCTTATAGCCATGCTCGGCCATGAACTCCAGGATCGCCGATCCAAAGCCGCCGACCACCGTGCCGTCTTCCACGGTCACGATCTTGGGGTAGGTGCTCAGGGCTTCATGCAGCAGCTCCTCGTCGAGGGGCTTGGCAAAGCGCATGTCGTAATGGCCCGGGGTAATGCCGTCGGCGCGCAGGTCGCGGATAGCGGCGGCAGCAAAGTTGCCAGGGTGGCCAAACGACAGGACGGCCACGTCCTTACCGTCGCGGATCTTTCGTCCCTTACCAATGGGAATCTCTTTGAAGGGCTTGCGCCAGTCGGCCATCATGCCCTCGCCGCGGGGATAGCGGATCACAAAGGGGTGGGTGTTGCTTTCCAGCTGGGCGGTGTACATCAGGTTGCGCAGCTCTTCTTCATTCATGGGTGACGAGATGATCATATTGGGAATGCAGCGGAAATAAGGTATATCGTAGGCACCGTGGTGGGTGGGTCCGTCTTCGCCCACCAGTCCTGCCCGGTCGAGGCAGAAGATGACGGGGAGCTTCTGGATGGCTACATCGTGCACCACCTGGTCGTAGGCGCGCTGCATAAAAGAGGAGTAGATGTTGCAGAACACCTTCATGCCCTGGGTAGCCATACCGGCGCTTACCGTAACGGCGTGCTGCTCGCAGATGCCTACATCGAAGGCGCGGTGGGGCATCTTCTCCATCATGAACTTCAGCGAGGAGCCGGAGGGCATGGCGGGGGTGATACCAAATATGGTGTCGTTCTGCTCGGCCAGCTCGATCATAGTATGACCGAAGACATCCTGGTACTTCGGAGGCTGGGGCAGATCGTATTTCTTTTTAAAGATCTCACCGGTGATCTTGTCGAACAGGCCGGGGGCGTGCCACTTGGTCTGGTCTTTCTCGGCCAGGTCATAGCCTTTGCCCTTTACGGTGAGCACGTGCAGGATCTTAGGTCCGGGGATGGAGCGCAGGTCGTGCAGGGTATCCACCAGCTTGGTGATGTTGTGGCCGTCGATGGGACCGAAGTAGCGCAGGTTCAGCGCCTCGAACAGGTTGCTGCTCTTCGACACCATGCCCTTTACGGAGGCTTCCAGCTTGGAGGCCATCTCGCGGGTAAAGCGCTTGCCTACGGGCAGCTTGCCCAGCAGGTGCCATACATCGTCGCGGAACTTATTGTAGGTGTGCGAAGTGGTAATGTCGGTCAGGTATTCCTTCAGGGCGCCCACGTTCGGATCGATACTCATGCAGTTGTCGTTGAGGATGATCAGCACGTCGGTATCGGCCACACCGGCATGGTTCATGGCTTCGAAGGCCATGCCCGCGGTCATGGATCCGTCGCCAATGACGGCAATGCTCTTGCGGTCGGTCTCGCCCTTGTACTTGGCGGCCATGGCCATACCCAGGGCAGCCGAGATGGAGGTGGAGGAGTGTCCCACGCCAAAGGTGTCGTATTCGCTTTCGGAGCGCTTGGGAAAGCCGCTCAGTCCCTTATACTTCCGGTTGGAGATAAAGTTGTCCCTGCGGCCGGTGAGGATCTTGTGGCCATAGGCCTGGTGGCCTACGTCCCACACCAGCTGGTCGTACGGTGTGTTGTATACATAGTGCAGCGCTACGCTGAGTTCCACTACGCCCAGGGAAGCCGCAAAGTGGCCGCCGTGCACGCTCACCACGTCAATAATGTACTGGCGTAGTTCGTCGCACACCTGGTGAAGCTGTTCTTTGGGAACTTTCTTCAGGTCGTCTGGTGAATCAATGGTCTGCAACAAGGACCCCGGAGGTATATGCATGGATATAAATTATAGCGTTGCAAAAATATAAGAAACTTTGTCAGCAAGGGCTGAACTTATTCCGGGTTAACAATTTGGAGGGAAAATAGTTCTTTGGGGGAGGGATTAGGGACTGGGGATTGGGGATTCGGGAGGGAAAAGTAACTTATAGGGCCTGGCAGTCCCGATAATAGGAGCTTTTTTGCAAATGGACCACTCTGGCCTGCTCAATGCCTACCGGACTGCTATTCAGTGCCTATTCCATCCTTTTTCCGGCTGTTTACTGGTTTTCCGGGGCGTATGAACCGGTTTTCATTCATAGATCACCAGTCCATACTCCCTGTATGACGGGTATATGACCAGTATCCGATCAGTATCTATATAGATACTAGTTATATACTGGTCAGATACTGGTTGGATACTGGTCGGATACTGGTTATCTATGCAGGAACTATGGGTGAAAAGAGGAAAAACTTATTTGTTAAAAAGACCAGGGCAGCTCTTGCATTTGTCAGGAATAACAAGTAATTTGTTAGTGCTGCCAAACACCATTTTCTTCCGACTTCCTCTTTGGAAAAGCCTTCCCAATCCTTCATTTTAATAAAAGACCTTTTTTTCTTCACTACCCTGCGAAAGGAACGTTCCGGCCCCTTCGTGCCCCGAAAACGAGGCCCTGCCGGTTCCTTTATCTGACCGGGCCCTTCATAATCCTTACTCCAGGTAAGCTGTTGCTTTTCAGTGCGTTGTGCTGCTCTGTCCCCTGAACGACCTGTACTGATGAATCATCTTTTAACCACGTAAACTAATGATTATGAAAAGGTTTGTACTCGCTTTCTGCGCTCTTATTTTATCGGCGGCTGCCAATACCCTTTCGGCCCAATGTGCCATAAAGAATGTCAGTTTTAATATTCAGAACACGGTAGCCGACGGCAGTGGATGTAAATTCTTCTTTGACTTTTCCTTTGAATTCAATAACAACAATGGAAACAAGATCGTGGTGATCCAGGCATGGAAGCAGGCCGACTACCCCAATTATTGGAAATGTACGAATGGCACCAGTGGAATTAATAAAGCACCGGTAGGGGCCGATCTAAAAGCGAATGGTGCCCTGCCCTTCCTTAATATAGCTTTTGATATGTCCACTGCCCCGGCCACCGTATTGTCTGTTTACGGGCCGGATAATTCAGTGGTGCTCCAGGGAGGTTATACAGTAAATGCTAACCCGGAAGTCACGGATGCGGATGGGTTTTTCCAGGTGGATGTTTCCAATATGGTGATAACGGTGCCTAACCAGGTGTGTGGTGGTGCCATAACGATCATGGCGGATGTATGGTCATCGCAGGGGAATACCACTTCGCAATGGTCGCCCCACTGCGTCGTGTGCGGAAATTCATTTGCGTTCAATTATCCTTTAGTAGCGGCCCGCATCGTGAGCTGTGACCTTCCCCGCACATACGAGGTAAGTATTAATAACATCAACACCTACCAGACTATTACATCGACCTGGAAAACCTATATCAACAATGGACCTGAAAGTCTTGGGGAGGAAGATATATTGGTGGATCAACAACTTGCCGGAGTTACTATTGATCCGGGGGAAACGTTTACGTCTGATCCCACCACGTGGACAGGAAGCGGTCTTCCTCCGGGATCAAACGCTGATTTGATCGTAGAAGTAACAACCATAGGGCTTCCTAACAAGCAATTGGCCGATGCCCCCAACCCCTGTGCGCCGCTACCGGTAGCGATGCGGTCATTTGTAGCTGCGCGTCAAAAGCAAGCCGTGGTTCTTCAGTGGGAGACGGCTGCAGAAATGAATAACCGGGGCTTTCAACTGCAGCGGAACAGCAGGGGCAATTGGGAAACGATAATCTTTGTGCCTTCGCAAGCTCCGGACGGCAACAGCACAGACCTGCTCGTGTATCGCTACCAGGATCAGAACGAGGAAAAAGGTGTGACGCAGTACCGCCTGCGGCAAGTGGACATCGATGGGCGGGCCACCTTTAGCCCCATTCGCTCGGTGCGGGGGCTGGAGCAGACCGCCCGGACCATCGTGTATCCCAACCCGGGTGCCCGTGGAAAAGTGAACGTGGTGTTTGATGACGGGGGAGCCAAAGACGTGGTGGTGAGTGATATGAACGGGCGGGTGGTGCGCCGCTATGGCAGCGCGGTCAACAACCTGGTGGTGGAAGGACTGCAGCGGGGGATGTATTACTTCAGGATTTCGGACCTTTCTTCTGCAGCCTCCACTGTAGAGAAAGTGAT
>DASWYM010000161.1:0-9960 GCA_036404975.1 Chitinophagaceae bacterium | reverse complement strand
CTGGGGCCTGTCTTAATGGATACATCCGCCACCTGCTGCAGCGGGATCTGTACCCCTGAAGGTGTTGGTATCAAAAGGTTCTGCACGTGGCCGATGTCTTGTCGTAGGTCCACGTCCAGCCGGACCACCAGGTCGAACCGTCTTTCGTTTTCATACACCTGCCCCGCTACCGCCCCGGCAAAGGCCGATTGCACGGCCCTGTTCACATCGGCTATGTCCAACCCATACTGGTTCAGGGCCCTGCGGTTATAGCTCACCAGGATCTGCGGCAGCCCCGTGATACTTTCCACGTACACATCCCTGGCCCCGGCAACACTATGGGCCACCGCGCCCAGCCTTTGGGCATAAGCAGCCAGTGTGTCCAGGTCTTCACCGAATATCTTACAGACCACGTCCTGCCGCCCGCCCGTCATCAGCTCATTGAACCGCATTTGCACCGGGTACTGGAAACCGGTAGTAATGCCGGGCACCCCTTTCAGTGTTTCACTCATCTTCTCCGCCAGTTCATCAAAGCTTTCCGCCGAGGCCCATTCCTTCTTCGGCTTTAACACCACCATCATGTCCGAGGCTTCTATGGGCATAGGATCGGTGGGGATCTCGCCGCTGCCGATCTTGGTCACCACCTTTTCCACCTCGGGATAGTTCTGCAGCAGCAGCTTCGACGCCTGCTGGGTCGAGGATATGGTGGTGGTGAGTGAGCTGCCGGTAAGCACCCGCGTATCCACCGCAAAATCGCCTTCCTCCAGCTTGGGGATGAATTCACCGCCCAGGCTCATCAACACCAAAACGGCCACGGCAAATAAAGCCAGGGCACCGGCCACGATCGTTCTGGGCAGCTGCAGGGCTCTTTGCAAAAGAGGGCGGTAGCTGTTTTCCAGCACCGTCATCATCCTGTCCGAGAAGTTGCGCCTGGGGTTGATCTTCTTGCTCAGCACCAGCGAGCTCATCATCGGCACGTAGGTAAGCGACAAAATAAAAGCACCTGTAATGGCAAAGGCCACCGTCTGGGCCATAGGGCGGAACATCTTGCCCTCAACGCCCTGCAGGGTGAGGATGGGCAGGTACACGATCAGGATGATGATCTGCCCGAAGACGGCGGCATTCATCATCTTGCCCGCCGAATGCTCCACCTCCTCGTCCATCTCGCGCTGGTCAATGCGCAGCAGGCCGGCAAAGGCCTTGTTGTGGTGCAACCGGTGCGTCACCGCCTCCACGATGATCACGGCCCCATCGATGATTAATCCGAAGTCGATAGCGCCAAGGCTCATTAGGTTGCCGCTCACCCCAAAAAGATTCATCATGATGATGGCAAAAAGCATCGACAGGGGGATGACGGAGGCCACCACCAGCCCGGCCCTCAGGTTGCCCAGGAACAACACCAGCACAAACACCACGATGAGGGCCCCCTCCAGCAGGTTGGTCTCTACCGTGCCAATGGCATTGTTCACCATCTTGGTGCGGTCGAGGAACGGCTCGATCATCACCCCTTCCGGCAGGGTTTTCTCGATCTGGGTGATCTTCTCTTTTACCTCTTTGATCACCTTATTCGAATTCTCCCCCTTCAGCATCATTACCACCGCCCCCGCCACTTCACCGTCGTCGTTGTAACACACGGCGCCGTAACGGGTGGCAGAACCGGTCTTTACCACTCCTACGTTGCCTATTGATACAGGCGTTCCATCGGCAAGACGCCGGATCATAATCGATTGGATATCTCCTTCTGACTGTATCAATCCCTCGGTGCGGATGTAGAGCACTGTAGGCCCCTTTTCGATATAAGCGCCCCCTGTATTCTGGTTATTCTTTTCCAGGGCTGCAAAAAGGTCGGTGATGGTAAGGTTGTACGACTTCAGCCGGTCATAGTTGACGCTGATCTCGTACTGCTTCAGCTTGCCGCCAAAAGAGCTCACGTCGGCCACCCCGTTGGTGCCCATCAACTGCCGGCGGATGATCCAGTCCTGGATGGTCCGCAGCTCCATGGCATCGTATCGCCCTTCATAGCCGGGCCGGGGCTTCACCACGTACTGGAAGATCTCGCCCAGGCCGGTAGTGACCGGCCCCAGGGTGGGGGTGCCGAGGGAAGGCGGGATCTGCCCCTGCAACTGCACCAGCTTTTCACTGATCTGCTGCCGGGCCCAATACACATCGGTCTGGTCGTTGAACACAATGGTCACCAGCGACAGCCCAAAGCGGGAAAACGACCGCTGCTCGATAATACCGGGAATGTTGCGGGTGGCCTGCTCAATGGGGAAGGTGAGCAACCGCTCGATATCGGCGGCCCCCAGCGAAGGCGAAGAAGTGATCACCAGCACCTGGTTGTTGGTGATATCCGGCACGGCATCAATAGGCAGCCTGGTGACGTTGTACGCGCCAAAGAACAGCAGCGACAAAACCATCAAGCCGATAATGAGCTTATTCCGTATCGAAAAGGCGATAATCCTGGTCAGCATACGCAGTCATTGGGGTTAAGGAGTAAACGGACAACAAAACCGTTCGGAAATGCTGTCCCTAAATACAATCATTCATTTTCATCGGCGCACCACTTCACCCGGAAGCCCATAGTGGCAGCGCCCCGGCAAAAGACAGGGGCCGGGCCACCGGAGTAAAGGTTGGAGGAACTTGTGGCGCGTTCATAATCAATAGTTTTACCTGACAATATACCCTCTTTACCACCCTGAATAAATGATGGCGGTCAGTGCCGGTAGTGAAACCCGTTAGCCATTTTACCCACTGAAAAAAGCGGCACAACCGGCTGCCTGATCAGTAATAGGATCCGCCGGTCCTATTCAACCGCCGCTCACGACCATCGGCTATGGATCATGGAACCTGGACTATTGACCATAGACTCCTTTTACCATAGCATTTGCAATTTCTTTTGTTACTTGCCCTGCTTTGCCGCAAAGAAGTACATATCGAAAACTGCTCCTGCTCCTGGTAAGCACCCTGGCCGTACAGGCCCTCTATGCCCAGTATAAAGTAAGGGGTACGGTGTACGATAAGACGCGCACCTACCCGCTGGAGGCGGTGAGCGTGATGAGTACCGGTGGCCGCTTTACCACCACCAACAGCGAAGGCGCCTACCAGATCGAAGTAAGCGAGCAGGACTCCATCTGGTTTTCCTACCTCGATAAGCCGACGGTCAAGTTCCCTGTAAAGAAGATGATGGACCTCAGCCAGTTCGACCTGGCCCTGGAAGTGCCCGTCACCGTGCTGCCCGAAATAAAGATCAAGCCCCGCGACTACCGCCTCGACTCCCTGCAGAACCGCCGCGACTACGCCCGGGTGTTCGACTTCCGCAAGCCCAACCTGGAGAGCATGACCTCTATCGGACCCAACGGGGCAGGCATCGATATCAACGAGCTGATCCGCACCTTCCAGTTCCGGAAGAACCGCTCCACCATGCGCTTCCAGGAGCGCCTGCTGCAACAGGAGCGCGACAAGTTTGTCGACCATCGCTTCAATGCCCTGCTGGTGCGCCGCCTGACCGGCCTTGAAGGCGAGGACCTGAAGCGCTTCATGACCATCTACCGTCCCACCTATGAGTTTGTCCTCTACACCAATGACTATGACTTCCACCTCTACATCAAGGAAGCCGGCGAGCGCTTTAAAAAGGGCATCGGCGCCCCGCCCTCTAACACCACTTTTCTTCCTAATCCCTAGTCCCCAATCCCTAATCCCTTCCCCCCCGATCTTTTTACGTACGCCTGCCCCCTGCATGCAGCAGAGCATTCGTGTAATTCGTGCATTTCGTATGAATTCGTGTTCCTCCTAATTCCAAATTCCTAATTCCAAATTCCTCTTAACAAGCTATCTTACAGACATGACTGTCAGATTTTGCCTGGGATGGCTCCTGCTCCCCTTTCTCATTTCCTGCACCTCGTATAAAAAACTCCACCAGGAGGCCGTGGTGATCGATACCCACAACGACGTACTCTCCGGGGCCATCATGAAGGGCCTCAGCATCGAAGACGACCTGAGGGGCAAGGCCCACTCCGACTTTACCCGCTTCCGCCATGGCGGCGTCGACATACAGGTGTTCTCAGTGTTCTGCGACGAGCACTACGGCAAGGGTAAAGCCTTCCGGGAGGCCAACGAGCAGATTGACGCCCTGGAAGCAGTGGCTCAGCGCAACCCTGATAAGATGATCCTCGTAAAGAGCCCCGGGCAGCTGCAGATGGCCCTGCGCCAGCAAAAGCTCGGTGCCATCATCGGCGTAGAAGGTGGTCATATGATCGAAGACAACCTCGAGCACCTCGACCACCTGTATAACCGCGGTGCCCGCTATCTCACCCTCACCTGGAACAACTCCACCTCCTGGGCCTCTTCGGCTATGGACGAGGCCGGCACCTCGTTTATGGGCACCAAAAAGAAAGACTCCCTCACTCATAAAGGACTTAATGACTTTGGCCGCCAGGTAGTGCGGCGCATGAACGAACTGGGCATGATGGTGGATGTAAGCCACCTGGGCGAGCAGTCCTTCTGGGACGTGATGAAGGTGACCACCAAACCCATTATTGCCTCGCACAGCTGCACCCAGGCCCTCTGCCCCATCTTCCGCAACCTCACCGACGAGCAGATCAGGGCCATTGGCAAGAATGACGGCGTGGTGTTCCTCAACTTCTTCTCCGGCTTTGTCGACAGCTCCTTTATGCACCGGCTCGGGCAGTTCCGGGACCTGCACAAGAAGGAAGTCGACTCCCTGGAGGCACTGAAAAGGTCAGGCCATGAGGTGGCCGAATACCTGGCCGCTACCTACCCGCAGGAGTACGGGGCCCTGCGCCCGCCCCTGTCGCTGCTGATGGACCACCTCGACCATGTCGTCAAACTGGCAGGTGTCGACCACGTGGGTTTGGGATCGGATTTCGACGGCGTTACGTCCACGCCAAAGGGTCTTGACGATGTAGCTTCCTTCCCCCTCATTACCCAGGCCCTCCGCAAGCGGGGCTACAACAAAAAAGAGATAAAGCAGATCCTAGGCGAGAACTTTATCCGCGTGTTCCGGGCTAATGCCCTGGCTAAGCCTACTGCCACCCGCTAAGCCCAACGCCTTGATTTCCGCATCTTTAGCAAATCCTTTCCGCCCGTTGTACACCAATCGGGCGCTTTTGTTCGTTGAAGAAGGAAAGCAGCTAACCGGTATGAAGTCCTTATTCCTTTCGATGGCCTTTGTGTGTGCGGCCTTGTGTGCACAGGCCCAGCAACCCGCTTCTTACGTGCGCGGCCAGCAATGGAAAAGTTCCCTGCATACCGCCCTGATGGAGACTTACCTGGGTGAAGAAGAAAAGATGGTGTTCTATTACCTGAACCTGGCGCGCACCCAGCCGCGCTATTTTGCAGACTCGGTGTTAAAGACCTATAAGGGTGCCCGCGGGCACGACAACAGCTGGCTGAAAACCTCGCCTTACGTCGCCTCGCTGTACCGCCACCTCGTGACCATGAAGCCCCTGGCGCCGCTGCACCCCGACCGTGTACTGTTCACCTCCGCCTCCTGCTTTGCCGAAGTGGCGGGCCAGAAAGGCATTACAGGCCACGAGCGCAAAGGCACCGACTGCACCCTGCGCTACGCCGAGTGTTGCTCCTATGGGATGGAAACGGCTTTAGACATAGTTTTGCAACTGCTCATTGATAATGGAATTGAAAACCTGGCGCACCGCCAGATCTGCCTCGGACCCTATACGCGCATGGGTATCGCCATCCGCCCGCATAAGGACTACCGGCAGAACGCGGTGCTGAACTTTAAATAACAACGCATGGACCAACAACTAACGCTGGGCATCGGCACCCGCCTGCAACACACCCAACACGGACCCGGGGTGATCGTCGGGATACGCTATGCCACCTACCTGATCTCGTTCATCTACCACGGGGTCAAGGAAATCGACAAGAACGACCCCCACCTCGAGGAGATCATCCCCGAAAACGTAACTGAGGAAATAGAGACCCACTCCGAGGTGGAGCGCTCGCTGCTGAAGATCCTGCGCCTGTGGGGCGGCCTCTCGGAACCCGTGCCACTGGGCGACCGCTGGCAGAAAGGCATACTGCTGTTGCAGCCCGCTGACAAGAGCCTCAAGCCAAAGGAGCTCCCTATCGAGGACTTCTTTCACAAGATCGTTATGGTGCGCGACCGCCTGCGCGTGATGGAACAGCAAATCAACGCCCATAAGAAGCTTTCCGACGAGGACAAGGTGGCCCTGCAGCAATATATCACCCGCATCTACGGCTCGCTGACTACCTTCAATGTCCTCTTTAAAAACAAGGAGCATTGGTTCGTAGGCGACAAGAGCGGGAGCGAATAAGGCTTCCTTAGCAAAACGGGGGATTTCTTGTAGATAAAAAAGAGGGCGCGCGGCATGATTTTCGCCTCTCTGCCTTAGTGTTATTAATAGAGATTATGTATCTTAACTGCCGTAAGCAGTTAACGATAAGGATCAACGGTAAACTGCAAGTACCAAAACCAATCATTGATAATTAAAAACTATGGCAAAAGCAAGTAAGAAGGCAGCCGCACCAAAGAAGGCCGCAGCAAAAAAAGCAGCGCCCAAAGCTGCACCGAAGAAAGCCGCAGCAGCACCCAAAAAGGCAGCTAAGGCAGCTCCTAAAAAAGCCGCCGCCGCTCCCAAGAAGGCCGCTGCGAAGAAAGCCGCTCCCAAGAAGTCTGCACGTAAAGTAAACCCGGCCTTCATGGCAGCCCTCCAGCCCGACCAGGTGCTTTCCGATGTGATCGGTAACAAGCCCTTGCCCCGCACCGAGATTGTGAAGAAGATCTGGGATTACATCAAGAAGAATAACCTGCAGGACCAGAAGAACAAGCGCATGATCAATGCCGATGCGAAGCTGAAGCCCCTGTTTGGCAAGAACCAGGTGTCGATGTTCGAGCTGGCCAAGATCGTAAACGACCACGTGAAGAAATAAGCGGCCGCCGCACTTAGGTCTGCCTTCTCAAAGGCTGTGCACTAACACGGCTTATGCACGGTCGTCATATATCATTACCATACCTCCTTTTTACGAAGGGAGGTATTTTTTTTCGTGAAACGTGAGACGTGAAACGTAAGACGTGAAAAGAGTTGCGAGTTTCGAGCTGCGAGCTGCGAGAAGAAAGTCCATAGTCGATGGTCAGGGACCATACCCGTGTCTTACAGCGGTAAGAGGTCTTATTAGCCGGTTATTGATTATTGGATGATTCATTATTGCCTTGCAACTGGCAGCGGTCGGCTGTAGGAATGCTCACTACATCGGAGGCCCAATAATCAATAAAAAATAATCAATAATCTTCTTTGCGTAGAGCATACAGCTCTCTTCTAGCAGCTAGAAGCTAATAGCTCGCAGCTCCTCTCCGTCTCACTTCTCACTTCCTGGGCAGCACGCCCTTCCATCCCGATAAGCGATAGACATAAAAATGGTGCGCAGGCGCTCCGCTGCGCCGCGTGGTGATGGTGCTCACGCGCTCTACTACCCCGTAATAACGGGTGTACATATGCCGGGCATCGTAATACTCATCGGAGGGCACGACACAGTAGGCTTTGGAAAGATCCACCCTGGCCGCGCGCCGCTCGTTCATCCACAGGTAGTGGTGCAGGTTTTCGGTAGTGCCTAGCCCGATAACGGGTATGCCGGCCGGACGGCCAAAGTAATACTCTACATGCGCACCCCACCACTTATAGCTCACCAGCGGGGCGGCTGCCGGCATAAGGCCTGAAGCTGTTTCGCGACTGTGCAGCGCCGCAAAGGCTTTCCCCGCTTCCTCCCATCCATAGTAGTCCAGGCTGGCATCGCCCCGGCCCAGCACCTGCTGCGCTTTGGCGCCAAAGGTGCCGGGGTAGAAATGCACGACCCCGTTCCAGGGAATAAAGAAGAGGAAGAAGGCTACCAGCCCCCCGCGCAGCAACCGGGGAAGCAGGCGCCGCGTATCGATAGAGGCCAGCTGCACCGCCGCCAGGGGCACCAGCGTCACGTAGGCCGGGCCGCTCCAGTGGGGCAGGGTTGTGTCGCGAAAGATCGAAATACCCAGCAGCACCAGCAACAGGGGAAGACCGATAAGATTGTAAAGGGTCAGCGCCGGCATGGACGAAAACGAGCGCCTGCGCCAGCGCACCAGCCCCCCAAAGGCCAGGAACACCAACACCGGGTTATTGAACAGCACCTGCCCCACCACTTCTTCGGCAAAGCCCCGCCCATTGAAGATCGCCCGGTCCACCTCCACCCGTTCGCTGTGAAAACGGTAGGTGATAAAGTCGTGCTGGATATTCCAGATCAAGATAGGACTGATGATCGCTAAAGTAATAAGCGCACTCACATAGGTCTGCGGACGCAGCATCCAGGCGCGCTCCTTCCACAGCAGGTACAGTCCCAGCCCGCCCCACAGGAACACGCCGTGCACCTTGCTCATGATGCAGAGCCCCGACGAGATGCCAAACAGGATCCAGCTTACCCAGTCCTTATCCCTGCGCACGATGCGGGCCAACATCCACAGGCTGGCCGTCCAGAACAGCATCTGCGGCGAGTCGGGCCAGATGATGATACCGGCAATGATGCTGGCGTAAAATGAAATATTATACAGCACGGCAGCCAGCCACCCGCTCCGTCGAGAGTGAATCAGCGAGACGGCTTTATAGATAGCCCACGTGGAACCGGCAGCGCTGACGATACTGCCCAGGCGCACAAAACCCTCGATAGACTGGAGCGATAGGTTGGCAGTAAAGAATCGGACCCAGAGGGCGACCATCGGCGGATGATCGAAATAATTCCATTGCAGGCGTTGGCTGTAGAGCCAGTAGTATGCTTCATCATTACCCAACTCCAGAGTAAAGGCCGACCCTACGCGCAGCAACGTAAAAAAGCCAATAAGGTACAGTACCCGGCGGCTGTAGTACGTAAAGCGCCCCGGCCGTTCGGCCATAGCTGTGCGGTGCCGCCTTCGGACAGGATAATGATCGGTTCTCTGGTTCATCGGGGTTTCTTCTGGCAAACTTCGGGCCTGTACAAAAGTAAACCAATGCGGGGGCAGTTTTGAGTTTTGAGTTCAGAGTTTAGCGTTGGCCCTGAACGACACTGAGCTATAAAAGAAGGACTACCTCGCCAGCCGGACGGGCAGGGATCCAGGCTCTATATTTTCAGGCGATTGCCACGCAGTAGCAAAGCATCATCAGGGCAACAAAGTAAGACCCGCTCTTTCCTAAAGCGTACCTCCTGATGATAGCATAGATCATTCCAAGATGACAAGGCCAGGGCTTTACGGTTCATAAGCAGCATAATAGCATAAAGCACAGATTTCTCACTGCGTTCGAAATGACAAGGTAAGTGGTTTACTACGCAAAATCAGTCCGACAGCAGAAGGCATTCGATTCCTGCTTCTAGAAGGCGGGCATATCAAAGTAATAATCAGCGGGGTTAGCCTTGTCTACATACAGGTTAAAGCCGCCCTCCCGGTCCATCAACATCCGGACAGTCACCTCGTCGTGCGCGATGGCGTCGCTGACAAACTTATACCTCCGGCCATTATAGTCTTTGTACACTACAAGATAGGTTTGCCGGATCTCTTCGGTTTTATAGTTCCTGCCCTGCAAGGCATCCAGCATCTCCAGTTCCGAAGGCCAGCTGGAACCCGTCACTTCCTGTTGCCAGCTGCGGGACTTCACCTCGCAATTGTCCAGGGTAACCCTCACCACCTCACCCGTTCTTTTCAACCGGTCGGCAAAATCATTAGGTTCATTACTTCGCGGTGCTGCAACCACCCTGTTTGCCCGCCAATTAACAAAGACCACGGCGGCTATGGCTATGGCAAACAGGCTGACCGAAAACCAAAGTTCCTTTCCGGGAACGATGACCCTGCCATTATCCAAAAAATACTCCAAAGCGATAAATCCTGTAGCCAGCAAGATGTATACGTAATATTTCTTCATGAAGTGGTAAACAGTCCCTAAATATACAACCGGCAGCGCCAGCCCAAAGCCAGTATACGGC
>DASWYM010000160.1:0-4080 GCA_036404975.1 Chitinophagaceae bacterium | reverse complement strand
CCCATCAGTTCCATGCGGTTGTTGGTGGTGCGGCGGTAGCCTGCCGATAACTCCTTTGCTTTTTGCCCGTACATGAGAATGGCGCCATAGCCTCCTGGCCCGGGGTTGCCTCTTGATGATCCGTCCGTGTAAATGATTATTTCCTGTGTCATGATCTTTTCGCTCTATACCTGGAACACTCCTGTTTTAAAGTCCTGTATATGGGGATTGTGATTGGCGGCCCTGAGGGCTTCCGAAATTACTTTGCGCGTTTCCAGCGGGTTGATGATGGCGTCCACCCAAAGGCGGGCGGCGGCATACCAGGGCGTGGTGTGCTGCTCGTACTTGCTCTTGATATCGTTGAGCAGGGTAGCTTCGTCTTCGGGCGACACTTCCTGTCCCTTTGCTTTCATGGAGGCTACCTGTATCTGCAACAGCGTTTTGGCAGCCTGCTCGCCACCCATTACGGCTATTCGGGCTGTGGGCCAGGCATAGATAAAGCGGGGGTCGTAGGCCTTGCCG
Source organism: Chitinophagaceae bacterium (assembly GCA_036404975.1). Taxonomy (GTDB): domain Bacteria; phylum Bacteroidota; class Bacteroidia; order Chitinophagales; family Chitinophagaceae; genus Flavisolibacter. The sequence continues at coordinate 3,579 of DASWYM010000160.1, read as the reverse complement.
CACATGGCATAGTTTCCGGCGCCATAAGAGTTGCCCACCACGATAGTGATTTTGGGGACTACCGAGTTGGCGACGGCGTTGACCATCTTGGCGCCGTCTTTGATAATGCCGGCATGCTCGCTGCGGCTGCCAACCATAAACCCCGTGACATCCTGCAGGAAAAGCAGGGGGATCTTTTTCTGGTTGCAGTTCAGGATAAAGCGGGCTGCCTTATCGGCACTGTCGTTGTAGATGACGCCGCCCATCTGCATTTCGCCCTTCCTGCTTTTGACGATCTTGCGCTGGTTGGCCACGATGCCTATGGCCCAGCCGTCAATACGTGCGTAGCCGCAAAGGATGGTCTTGCCGTAGTCCTCCTTGAACTGGTCAAATTCCGAGTTGTCTACAATGCGCTCGATGATGTCGACCATATCATAGGGCTTGGTGCTGTCCACCGGGAAGATGTCGTAGATATCCTCCGGATTCTTTGCGGGTGCTTTTGGTTCGGCGCGGTCGAAGCCGGCGCGGGGCTTTTCGCCCAGTTTGTCCATGATCCGCTTTATCTGGTCAAGGCATTCCTGTTCGCTGTTAAATTTATAGTCGGCAATGCCGGAGATCTCCGTGTGGGTGGCAGCGCCGCCCAGTGTTTGGGTATCGATGTCTTCGCCTATGGCGGCCTTTACCAGGTATGGACCAGCCAGGAAAATAGAGCCTGCACCTTCCACCATCAGGGTCTCGTCGCTCATGATGGGCAGGTAGGCGCCCCCGGCCACGCAGGCGCCCATAACGGCTGCGATCTGCACAATGCCTGCCGCACTCATCCGGGCGTTGTTGTAAAAGATCCGCCCGAAATGCTCTTTGTCGGGGAAGATCTCGTCCTGCATGGGCAGGTACACCCCCGCGCTGTCTACAAGGTAAATGATCGGCAGGTTGTTCTGCAGGGCGATCTCCTGCAGTCGCAGGTTCTTTTTGCCGGTGATGGGGAACCAGGCGCCCGCTTTGACGGTCTGGTCGTTAGCCACGATCACACACTGCCTGCCGCTGACATAGCCTACGCCGGCCACGGTACCGCCTGCAGGGCAGCCACCCTGTTTTTCATACATCTCGAAGCCGGCAAAAGCCCCGATCTCCACGAAGGGAGACTCTTTATCGGTCAGGTAGTCGATGCGTTCGCGTGCGGTGAGCTTGTTTTTCTCCTTTTGTTTGGCAATGGCTTTTTTGCCGCCGCCTTCAAAGATTTTGTGCAGGTGGTGGGCGGTCTTTTCGGTTAATGTTTTCAGGCTGTTGGCAGCAATCGTTGGTTCCATGTATTCGTCTTGAGTGTCGGGCAAAGATAGGGCACGGGCGCTCTGCTCGCTGCGGAAAGGAAAAGAGCCGTTTTTTGCTCTATGTGCTTCATGTTCCTTATTTTTATTGGATGTTTCACCCTGATCTTCGCGAGGCTGTGGCTACAGCTTTGAAGCGAAAAACCATGCATGCCCACCAGGCATTGGAAGACCTGTTGGTCCCCCGCCTGCGGCAAATAAATACCCCCGGCGACTACGTGCGCCTGTTAAAGACCTTCTATGGTTTCTTTCATCCCCTGGAAGCCCTCATTGGGCAATACCTTTCTTCCGGTCAGCTCCCGGATCTTAAGCAGCGCCGGAAAGCGGCTTTTCTGCTGGAGGATATTGCGGCTCTTGGCTATCCTGCAGATCATCTTTCCCTGTCTACTCATCTACCGACTATAACCAATGAGGCACAGGCCTGGGGAGCGCTCTATGTGCTGGAGGGGTCGACGCTTGGCGGAAGGGGCATCACCCGCATGATGCGGAAGCAATGCCCACAGCTCAGGCTGCAGCACCTGTCGTTTTTCAATGGCTACGGCGAGGCCACCGGGCCCATGTGGGTGCTTTTCCAGGAAGCCCTGAATATCCTGGAATGCACTGAATCCTGCCGGGAACAGACCGTAGCGGCGGCCAATGATACCTTCCTAAACTTTAAGAGATGGATAGAAGAGACGTTGGCGTAGGGGGCGGGCGTATCAACTACGATGCAGAGTTTTGTGGTAAGGTGCCCCTGCACCAAACCAATCTCGTTCAACCGCACGGCGTGCTGCTGGTGGTAAAGGGCGATGACCTCACCATCCTGCAGGGCAGCGAAAATGCCGCCGAAGTACTGGGAACCGGCATAGAAAAGGCCGTGGGGCAATCGCTTGCCGGTATGATCACCGCTGCAGAACTGCAATCCCTGCGCCTGCGGTTGCAGGGCGACCTGCAAGGCAAGATCCCGGTGACACTGACCCTCGGAGGGAAAGGCCGCATGGCCCTGGTGCATAAGCAAGGCGACTATTTTATTACCGAAGTGGAAAAGGACGAATATGCAGCAGCCGGTTCGTTTGTAGAGGTATACCAGGAACTGAAGTTCGCAATCACTACCATTGAAAGTGCAGCTACCGTCGATGAAGCCTGCAACAGGGCTGCCCTCGAGATCAGGCGGCTTTCTGGCTTTGATAAGGTGATGATCTATCGCTTCGACAAGGATTGGAATGGTGAAGTGGTCGCCGAGGAAATGGAAGAGGGCATGGACAGCTACCTGGGACTTAAGTTCCCGGCTTCGGATGTGCCGAAGCCGGCACGCGACCTGTACCAGCGCACACCTTACCGGCTGATCCCGGATGTTGGCTATGAGCCAATAAAGCTATACCCCGTACTAAATCCCCTGACGGGTGCGTTTACCGACCTTACGGACAGTAACCTGCGCAGCGTGGTTCCGGTGCACCTGGAATACCTGCGCAACATGAACGTGAGCGCATCCATGTCTACCCGCATCCTGTGTGACGGGACGTTGTGGGGCCTGATCGCCTGTCACCACCGGCAGGCCAGGTATTTATCTTACCAGATGTGTTCGGTATTCGAACTCCTCTCGCAGGTGATATCATCGAAGATCTCTGCACTGACCGGTGCCGGCACCCATGATCATAAAACAAGGATGCAGCAACAGCTTACCCGGATCATGGAAAGTGTGTATCGCAGCGGCAGCCTCATGACGGGGCTCAATGCCCAGGAGACCTCCCTCCTGGACATGCTGGGGGCCGGCGGGATGGCCTTTACCTTAGACCGGCAGGTGGAGCTGTTGGGCCGCACGCCCGAAGCTCCTGCCGTTCGCGACCTGGTCTATTGGCTGCAGACGCATGGGGTTAATAAAACGCACCAGGAAACCAGCCTGTCGACAGTTTACGAAGAGGCCGGAAACTACGTGGAAGAGGGGAGTGGCCTTTTGGCCTTGCCGGTGCAGCCCGAGAAAGGAGAATATATCCTCGTGTTCCGTCCCGAAGTTATCCAGACCACCAACTGGGGCGGCGACCCCAGTGAGGCGGTGCAGTTTGAGGCCGACCGAAGGAACTATCACCCGCGCAACTCGTTTCGCCTGTGGCAGGAGACGGTCCGTAAGACCGCGCTGCCGTGGAGCCGGGCTGAAAGAGAGATGGCCGAGAGTTTCCGGGCTTTGGTCATAGAGTATACTCTTAACAAAATGTAGCTACGAAAAAGTACTGAAACCTATAATTTTACCGTTCACCCGCACAGCATGCAGACGAGCAGGAAAACATCACCAAGCGAC
>DASWYM010000159.1:0-14146 GCA_036404975.1 Chitinophagaceae bacterium | reverse complement strand
GTCCTTTCAGACCCACCACTCCACTTTTCGCTATCATACCCGGATCTCCCTGCCTAATCCCTAATCCCCATCCCGATTGCTATCGGGACCTAATCCCTCCTAAATTCCCTACATATTCCCTATATATTCCCTATTAATTCCCTATATATTCCCTATCTACGAGGATAGGGACTTAGTACGGAATAGGTTGGGAACATCCAGGGAATGTCCTGGGAATAAAGGAGCCGGAGGTGTGGTTTTGTTCCCTATACAATATACCGCCGCCGTTTGGAAGAATAGGAAAACATGGGAAGGCGCTTTCTTTTCGGGTCGGCTCACCCCAGTTTTTGCAGCCAGCCACTTTACAGCCGGACAGCCCAAAGCCTTGTTGCCTGCTTTTCTATGGCTTTAGCTTTTAGCCTTAAAAGACCAGGTGAAGGTGAATTCGGCAATAAGCTCTCCCTGGGCATTGAGGCCCTGCGAGCGGGCGGTAATGGTTTGCGGGGTAGCGGTGGCAATGGCCCTTTCGATCGCTTCCCGGATCAGGAAGCCGTCGGGACAGGTAAAGAAGGTTTTGGAGGTGGCTTTTTTTAAAAAGCGGGCTTCGGAGGCAACTACCAGCATGGAGACGCCAGGGCGGCGTTGGTAGAGGTGGGCCATGGCAAGGGTGCCCGTACTCATTTCGGCGGCCATGCTCAGGCAGGCAAAATAGGTGGAGCGGAAGGGGTTGCGGGTGGCCCACTTATAGGGGACGCTCACCGTGCAGTGCTCCGCGTCCACCTGCTCGATCTGCAGGCCGGAAAAATAAGCGGCCGGCAGGTTGCGCAACAGGAAAAGACGGTATTTGGCCCGGTTACGCAGGAGTGAAAGAAAGGCAGCGGACGGGTGGGCGGCTGCAGGAGTAGCGGTATTTTCCATGTTTTAAAGTTAGGCCTTCTACAGGGCACCGTCAAACCTACCGGCCCACCGGGAATGCCCCAAGCCTTTTACCGCCAAATGAAAATAATTCAACACCTTTATAGACAAATCTTCATACACAATGAAAAAGATCTTCCTGATAGGAGCGATAGCTGTTTCCACTGCCTGCATGGGGCAGAAAGTATCCAATAAACTGACCTTTCAAAAAGGAGCGAAGTACGAGATCACCACGATAGTAGACAACAACAATACCATGGAGATGATGGGCCAGAGCATGGACATGAAAATGAACATGACCACCACCCGCACCCTCGACATCGAGAACGTTGACAAGAATGTGGCGACCATCGAAAGCAAGGTCAAGCGCATGCAGTTCAACTTCGAGGGCATGGGGCAGGCGCAGAAGTTCGACTCGGAGAACGAAGCCGACATGAAAGGCGAAGGCGGCAAGATGGCCGAAAAGGCGCTGAAGAACAAATACAGCATGCAGGTGGACGCTACCGGTAAGATCCTGGCCGTAACGCCCGACGACGATAATCCCAACAAGGCCGACGCTGCCCCCAGTGGCACTATGGGCGGCCCGATGGACGGCATGATGGAAGGCTTCGACCTGCCCAAGACCGGAACCCGCCTGGACCTAAGCATCCTGCCGGCCGGGGAAGTGAGCAAGGGCTCAACCTGGACCGACACCACGTCGGCCAATAAGGACGAAAAGAGAAAGGCCAATTATACGGTAACCGGCATTACCGACAGCGAAGTGCAGATCGAATACTCCGAGCAGGTGGACGCCAATACCGTACAGCAGAACATGGGCATGGAAGTAAACATCGAGCGCAAGGACCAGAGCACCGGCAAGATCACGCTGGACCGCAAGACCGGCCTGCTGAAGCAACAGGTAGTGACCACCAAAACGGAAGCTACGGCGGAAATGATGGGCCAGCGCATGCCAATGAACGCCACGACGACGAAAACGATAACGGTAAGAGCGATGTAGGAGGAATTGGGAATTAGGAATTTGGAATTAGAAGAAGCAACCGGTATAGTAAATGTTGGAAGGCTAATGAGTCCCAACCTGAATAAAAGCTCAACGAAATTGAAAGTAAAATCCCCGCTTAGGCGGGGATTTCTGTTTATAGTACTTCGATCTGGTTCTTGAGGAGATCCTCGAATACATCGCGCTTGCGGATAAGAAGGGCCTCCCCGTCCTTTACCAGCACTTCGGCGGGTTTGAGGCGGGAGTTGAAGTTGGAGGACATTTCAAAGCCGTAGGCCCCGGCATTGTAGAACACAAGGTAGTCGCCTTCACGCACTTCGCTCAGCTTGCGGTCCCATGCAAAGGTGTCGGTCTCACAGATATGTCCCACCACGGTATAGATCCGGGGGCTACCAAAGGGGTTGGAGATGTTTTCGATGCGGTGGTAGGCCTCGTAGAACATGGGGCGGATGAGGTGGTTGAAGCCGCTGTTCACCCCTACAAACACCGTGGCGGTGGTTTGCTTGATGACGTTGCACTTCACAATAAAGTAGCCGGCTTCGCTCACCAGGAACTTACCAGGCTCGAACCATACCTCCAGTTCCCTTCCCTTCTCGCGGGAATATTTCTGGAAGGCAGCCGCCACTTTTTCGCCCAGGTCATTCACATCGGTGCGCACATCATCTTCTGTGTAGGGCACCTTAAAGCCGCTGCCCAGGTCGATGAACTCCAACCCGGGGAAGTTCTCCGCCACGTCGAACATGATGTCCAAACCAGTAAGGAACACGTTTACGTCCTTGATGTCGGAGCCGGTGTGCATGTGGATGCCCTTTACGTGCAGGCCCGTGCTCTTGACGATGCGCTCGATGTGGCGCATCTGGTGGATGGAGATACCAAACTTGCTATCGATATGGCCGGTGGAGATCTTGTAATTGCCGCCACCCATAATGTGGGGATTGAAGCGGATCAGGATAGGATAGCTGCCGCCGTACTTATTACCGAATTGTTCCAGGATGGAGATGTTGTCGATATTGAGGTTGACGCCCAGGTTCTTACCTTCTTCGATCTCGGCAAAGTCGACGCAGTTGGGGGTAAACAGGATGCGGTCGGGGGTAAAGCCGGCTTTCAGGCCCAGCATGACTTCGTTGATGGACACACAGTCCAGCCCGGCACCCAGGCTGTTGATGTATTTCAGTACGTTTATATTGGTCAGGGCCTTGCAGGCGTAGAAAAAGCGGGTCTTGCAGCCGGAGAACGCCTTTTCGAGGGTCTCGTATTGTTCTTTGATCTTTTCAGCATGGTACACATACAGGGGGGTACCGAAGCGCTCAGCCAGCTCCACCAGCTGAGAGTGTGATAGACTTTGTGACATGGCTGCGAAGATAATACCAAACAGCACACCCCCGACCCCTAAAGGGGGGCATCCATGCACAAAGCCGTGACGGTGAGCGGTGAGTGGTCAGTGGTGAGTGAGCGTTCATAGGCCATAGCCACAAACTAAAGCAGGAATAAACTTGCGTAGAAGGCTCTGCTTCTAACTTGTGGCTGGTAGCTGTTTCTTCTTTTTGCTTAGGGCTTGTCCTGCTCGTCGGGATTGGACACCGAGTCGTCATCGGCCAGGGAGTCGTTGTCGTCCTGGGTCTCTTCGTCCGCCGGGGGCCCGGCTTCATCCGAAGCAGGCTCCTCTCCTTCTCCACCGGGCTCCTCCCCGTTGTCAAGGGTCTGGCCGGCAGCTTCGGGATCGTTCTCCACTTGGAAGGACTGGTCCATGATGTATTCTTCGTCGGCTAATTCGGCTATTTCGGGGTCACCTTCCTCGGTGCGTCTCTCACCAGGGGAGGGCTCGTTTACGTATCCGGCTGCGGCAGGCGTTGTGCCCGCATCACCGGGGTTGGAGGTAGCGGCATCTTCCACCAGCTCTCCCTGGTCGGTAACCACCAGCGCGGAAGGCTGTTCAAAATCGGTATGATGGACGACGGTAGGTTCTATGATCTGGTCCGCCAGTACTTCCTTGATCTTGGGCAGGTCCTCTGGGGAGTTGATGCCAAAGTAGTCCATAAAGCTTTTCGAAGTATTATACACCAGTGGATGGCCGGGAAGCTTCTCGTTACGGCCGCTGATGATGATCAGTTCCTTTTCGAGCAACTTCTGTACGCTGTAGTCGGAGCTGACCCCACGAATAGCCTCGATCTCGCCTTTGGTGATGGGTTGCTTGTAGGCGATGATGGCAAGGGTTTCGAGGGCCGCTGCAGAAAGGCGCTTGAGGAACTTTTCGCCATTGAGCTGGGCTACGGTCTTATGAAAGTCTTTTTTGGTAAGGAACTGCCAGCCCCCGCCGCTTTGGCGTACTTCGAAGGGGTAGAACTCGGAGTTGTATTTTTCGACAATCCCTTCCAGGGCAGCATCGATCTGCTCCTGCTCCAGCTTGTCCTCCATAAAACCGAAGGCGCTGTTGATCAGGTCAGTGATCTCGGCTGCGGTCAGGGGCTTGTCGCTGGCAAAGATCAAAGCTTCTATGTGCGGGATCAGGTTCGAAAGTTCCATAGTAGTAATATGCAAATGTGCAGATGTGAAAATATGCAAATGGCCTTAATCTGCACATTTGCACATTTTCACATCTGCTAATTTATCCCTGTAAGGCTGCAGCACCGCTCACGATCTCGGTCAGCTCGGTGGTGATGGCTGCCTGGCGGGCGCGGTTGTAGGAGATCCGCAGGTTGCGCAGGAGTTCGTTGGCGTTCTCGCTGGCTTTATCCATGGCGGTCATACGGGCACCGTGCTCCGAGGCATTGGCGTCGAGTACGGCCTTAAATAATTGTGTGTTCAGGATCTTGGGCATCAGCTCGGCGATCAGCTCTTCCTTGTTAGGGTCAAAGATAAAGTCGGACTTTGCTGCCGAACCGGTGTTCTGGGCCCTGGGGATGGGCAGGAACTGCTCGGACACAAAGCGCTGGGTAGCGGCGTTCTTAAACTCGCTGTACACCAGCTCAATGGCATCGAACTCGCGGTTGCGGAAAGCCTGCACCGCTGCCTGCGAGGCCTGCTGCACGTTTTCAAACGTCAGGTGCAGGAAGATATCCTTGTAGGTATCCACGGCGTTGTAGTTGTTCTTGGCAAAGTGCTCGTAGCCTTTCTTACCGATGTTCCAGATGGTTACGTTGCCGCGGGAAAACTGCGTAGGATACTTTTCACGGATCACCTGCTTGGCCAGCTTAATGACGTTGGCGTTGTAGGCACCGGCCAGTCCACGGTCGGACGTGATGACGATCAGCAGTACTCTTTCCACGGGTCTTTCTGCAGCCAGGGGATTGCCACCTTCCACTTCGGTATTGCTGACGATGTTGGAGAGCATTTCCTGGAGTTTCTTGGCATAGGGGCGCATCTGGATGATGGCGTCCTGGGCGCGACGCAACTTGGCGGCACTCACCATTTTCATCGCCTTGGTAATCTGTTGCGTACTTTGAACGGACTTAATGCGGTTACGTACCTCTTTTAACTGACCAGCCATTTTGAGTTTAGAGTTTTTAGTTTAGAGTTTAGAGTTGGGTGGTCTTTGTTCCAGCACTTTCTTTATACAGCACACTCCAGAAACGGCAGAGCCTACCAACCCCCTCTTTTGGGCGGCAAAGGTAGTGCAGCGGCCCGGAAATTCCATATTTAAAGGGTTTATAACAATTGTTTTTGGATTGCCTGGGGAAAACCCGCGAAAGCACCCGGGGGAAGCGGGCTACGCTCTTACATTATATTCATACCTAATACTATTAGGCGCAAAGCCGGTCCCTTCCCTCAATCCCCCAACTCGAATTCACGCATCAGCCCGTAGGTAACGGCCATTTTCCCTCCCCGAAGGGTAGGATTATCCAGGTAGCGGTCCTCTTCCTTAAAAAGCAGCAGGGTCACCGGGCCTGTTTTTACGTCCTCGAGCTGCTGGCGGGTGATCTGCAGCCGGCCGTTCACTACCGGCATCACTTCGTTGATGTCCTGGGTGCGGAAGACCGTGTCCACCAGGGTTACCCGCACCTGATCGTCGGCCTTAAGGCCGGTCAGCTTCAGCACCAGGGCGTCGCGCCCTACCCTGCCTTTAAGGGGTGTGGCCAGGGTGAAGGGGGTATAATCGAATTGTTCAGACACCAGCTCCTTGTTTCCATCTCCTATGGTAATGGTGTGGCGGCCGGCAAAGGTTTCCAGGGGCTTTTGGCTCTCGTAGAAGATACCGGTCATGCGGCTGCTGTCGGGCTGCAGGGCCTCGTCGTCCAACTTGATAAAGCCGGGAGGATCCATCCGTAGGGTCTTGCCCTTGCTGTTTCTCTGGCGCAACTGCAACAGGACATTGACATGCCCCCGCTCCTCGTCGCCCCAGACCTGGTACTCCAGGAACAGGTTTTCGGCGCTGATGCCTCTTTTGGCAGGCGCTTCCTCCCCGGTGTTGCAGCCGGCCAAAAGGAGCACCAGGGAAAGGGCCAAAGATGTCCGCATCATCCTCGTCATACCTTAAAGATAAGCCGGAGCGGGCGCAGGCCGTTAAACAAAGTCTAAAAAGGGTAGTCCGCCATCTCCCGGTGTAAAGGCTAAGTAGTGAACGGGCAAATTGGTTTATCTTTGGCGACTCTGTCAAAATGGCTTTCTTTGAGAGTTAGCACCCTTTTTGACAAGATAGTTTAATCAAAACCTATTGAGCACTATTCTATAATACATATCTATGATTGGGTTTATATCTAAAATGTTTGGTGGCAGCAAGTCGGAGAAGGACGTTCGGACGATCATGCCGCTGGTCACTAAAATCAACCAAAACTTCCAGGCCTTTCAGTCGCTTAGTAACGACGAACTGCGCCATAAAACCATTGAGTTCCGCCAGCGTATCCAGGACCACTTAAAGGATATCGATGCACAGATAACCGCTACCAACCAAAGGGCTGAAGAGCTGTCTTTTGACGACCTTGTAGGCAAAGACTCCATCTACCAGGACGTGGATAAGCTGAAAAAAGACCGCGACCAGAAGATCGAAGAGGCCTTGAAGGAGATCCTCCCGGAAGCTTATGCCGTGGTAAAGGAAACCGCCCGCCGCTTCAAGGAGAACACCGAAGTGGTAGCCACCGCTACCGACCTGGACCGCGAGCTGAGTGTAAGCAAGGGTCACATCCGTATAGAAGGCGATCAGGCGATTTATTCCAATACCTGGACGGCCGGTGGCGGACAGGTGACCTGGAACATGGTGCACTACGACGTGCAGCTGATTGGCGGCGTGGTACTGCACCAGGGTAAGATCTCCGAAATGGCAACCGGTGAAGGTAAGACCCTCGTGTCGACCCTGCCCGCTTACCTGAATGCCCTGGCCGGTGAAGGCGTGCACATCGTAACGGTGAACGACTACCTGGCCCGCCGTGACTCTGAGTGGAACGGACCCATCTTCGAGTGGCTGGGCCTGCGGGTGGACTGTATCGACAAGCACCAGCCCAACAGCGAAGAGCGCAGACAAGCCTACCTGGCTGATATCACCTACGGTACCAATAACGAGTTTGGCTTCGACTACCTGCGGGACAACATGGTGCATAACCCCGATGAAATGGTACAGCGCAAGCACCACTACGCCATGGTGGACGAGGTGGACAGCGTGTTGATTGATGATGCCCGTACGCCCCTGATCATCTCCGGTCCCGTGCCGAAAGGTGACGACCAGGAGTTCCACATCCTGAAGCCCCGTATTGCTGGCCTGGTGGAAGCCCAGGAGCGCCTGGTGCGCGGCTTCCTCAACGAAGCCAGGAAACGTATTGCCGCAGGCGATGACGATCCGAAAAGCGGTGGCCTGTTCCTGTTCAGGGCCTACCGCGGACTACCCAAATATGGTCCTTTAATTAAGTTCCTGAGCGAGCCCGGTATTAAAGTAAAGCTGCAAAAGGCAGAGAACTACTACCTGGCCGACCAGCAACGCAATATGCATATTGTGGACGAGGAACTGCTCTTCCACATCGATGAAAAGAATAAGTCAGTAGACCTGACCGATAAGGGTATCGGTGTCCTGACCCGTGTGGGTGAAGACCCCGAGTTCTTCGTGCTGCCGGACATTGGTGTGAAGCTGGCCGACATCGAGAAGGCCGAGGTACCTGCCGAGGAAAAGCTGCAGCAGAAGGAAGCGGTAATCAACGACTACTCACAGAAGGCCGACCGGATCCACTCGGTGCACCAGCTGCTGAAAGCCTATGCCCTCTTTGAAAAGGACGTAGAGTACGTGGTGATCGAAGGTGCCGTCAAGATCGTAGACGAGCAGACCGGCCGTATCATGGAAGGCCGCCGCTACAGCGACGGCCTGCACCAGGCTATAGAGGCGAAGGAGAATGTGAAGATTGAAGCTGCCACACAGACCTATGCCACCGTTACCCTGCAGAACTTCTTCCGTATGTACCACAAGCTGGCCGGTATGACCGGTACGGCCGAAACGGAAGCTGCGGAATTGTGGAGTATCTATAAACTGGACGTGGTAAACATCCCAACCAATATCCCGGTTGTCCGTAAGGACCAGCAGGACCTTGTCTACAAGACCAAGCGGGAAAAGTTCAGGGCCGTTATCGACGAGATCGAGAACCTGCGTGCCGCAGGCAGACCGGTGCTGGTAGGTACCACTTCCGTGGAAGTGAGTGAGCTCCTGAGCCGCGCCCTGCAGGGAAAGAAGATTCCCCACAACGTACTGAACGCCAAGCAGCACGCCCGTGAAGCCCAGATTGTAGCGGAAGCCGGAATGCCCGGCAACGTTACCATCGCCACCAACATGGCCGGCCGTGGTACGGATATCAAGCTGGGACCTGGTGTGCGCGAGGCCGGTGGCCTGGCCATCATTGGTACCGAGCGCCACGAAAGCCGCCGTGTAGACCGCCAGCTGCGTGGTCGTGCCGGTCGCCAGGGTGACCCTGGCTCTTCCCAGTTCTATGTGTCACTGGAGGATGACCTGATGCGCATGTTCGGCAGCGAGCGTATTGCCGGCTTAATGGACCGCTTTGGCTACAAGGAAGGCGAAGTGATCCAGCACAGCATGATCACCAAATCCATTGAGCGGGCCCAGCGCAAGGTGGAAGAAAACAACTTCGGTATCCGTAAGCGCCTGCTGGAATACGATGACGTGATGAACAAGCAGCGTAATGCCATCTACGAGCGTCGTAACCACGCCCTCTTTGGTGAGCGCCTGGCACTGGACATCGACAACGCCTTCTCGGTTACCGCCGAAGAGATCGTGAGCACCTACCGTGAGCAGGAGGACTTCGAAGGCTTCAAGCTGGCCTGCATCATGAACTTTGGCATCGACTCGCGTATCAACGAAGAAGAGTTCCGCAAGACCGATAGCAATACCCTCACCGACAAGCTATACAGCGAAGCCATCGAGAACTACCAGCGTCATAAAGAGGAGATCAAAAGGCAGGCAGTGCCGGTGTTCCAGAACATCCGCCAGATGCAGCCCGCCCATATCGAGAACGTTGTGGTTCCCTTCACCGATGGCCGCAAGGGCATCAACGTGATGACCAACCTCGATAAGACCATTGCCACCGGAGGCGAAGAGTTGTGCAACGCTATGGAGCGCAATATTACCCTGGCTATTATCGACGATAGCTGGAAGGAACACCTGCGCGCCATGGACGACCTGAAGCAAAGCGTTCAGACGGTGTACCTGGAGCAAAAAGATCCCCTGGTGATCTATAAGGTGGAAGCCTACAACCTGTTCAAGCGTATGAGCAGCGATGTGAACCGCGAGATCGTTTCGTTCCTGTGCCATTCGGCCCTGCCGGTGCAGGAGGAAGCCCCCCAGCAGGTTCGTGAGGCCCATGTACAGAAAACCGACATGAGCAACCTGCAGGCCAACAAGGAAGAGATCGATGCCGTAGGCGATGACTATGCCGCCAACGAGAAGGATTACTACGATCCTTCAGGCAACGTGGCCGTCAGGCAGGAGCCGATCAAAGTAGGACCTAAAGTTGGCCGCAACGATCCCTGTCCCTGCGGCAGTGGCAAGAAGTTCAAGAACTGCCACGGAAAGGATCTTTAATTCCCGATAGAAGAAATAAAAGAAAAAGCCCCGCAGGTGCGGGGCTTTCTTATTAGAAGGGTGATTTGATACCGTACTTGTGCTTATAGCGCTCGTGGAGCTGCTTTTGCTTATCGGTCAGGTCGATCTTACGGCCTTGAATGAAGGCGTCAGTCACATTGCTGGTGCGCATGTCCAGTATATCGCCCGAGGAGATCACGATGTTGGCGTCCTTGCCCACCTCGATGCTCCCGGTGCGGTCGGCTACGCCCAGCACTTTGGCAGCGTTAAGCGTAATAGCCTGCAGGGCCTCCTCTTTGGTCAATCCGTAGGTGGCGGCAGTACCGGCATTATAGGCCAGGTTGCGTCCACGGGTTTGTCCATCTTCATCATTAATAGCGAAGAGTACGCCCGCCTTTTGAAGCTGGGCCGGTGTTTTATACGGCTGGTCCACATCATCATCGGGCAGGGTGGGCAGGTTGTGCGGTTGGTTCAGGATAACGGCCACATTGTTTTGCTTCAGCAGGTCAGCGATCTGCCAGCTATCACTGCCACCTACGATCACCACATCGAAGCCAAACTCCCGTACAAAGTCCAGCGCTACCAGCATCTGCTTTACCGTGTTGGCATGCACATAAAGCTTCTGGCTCTTGTCGAACAGGCCTTTCACGGCTTCAAACTTCAGGTTGGTCTCCTCGCGGTCCTTAACCGAGTTATAAGCCTGGGCTTCTTTGAAGAACGACTTGATGCGATCCACCTGCTCCAGTCCCTGCTTTACGGGATCCACAGGGGGCTGATCACCGCCAGGGCCAGGCCGGCCGCCACCGCCCCTGAAACCCCTGGGAGTGGCCATCATGGATGGCATGTTGAAGTGTATGCCGGCATCGGTCTTATAGGCAGCGTCTTCCCAGTTCCAGGCGTCCAGCTGCACCACCGAAGAAGAACCGCTTACCAGTCCGCCCTGGGGCGCGATATTGGCCAGCAGGATACCACTGGAGCGCAGGGTGTTGATTACTTTGGAGTCGGTATTATACGCTACTATAGAACGGATACTGGGGTTCAGCTCCCCTATCTCCTGCGCGTCGGAAGTAGCGCGCACGCTGTTTACTTCCACCAGGCCCATGTTGCTTACCGGCAGGATCAGGCCGGGGTAAACGTGTTTGCCCTGGGCGTTCACCGTAGTGGCGCCCGCCGGCACGGTCACATTAGTACCTACTGCGGCAATTTTGCCGTCCGTGATCACCAGGGATGCATTATTTAACACTTGTCCGTTTCCTACGTGTACCGTAGCATTGGTAATGACCGTGGTACCTTTTTGTGGCGGAGCCGGATACACTGTCTCCTGTGCGCTTACCGACAACAGGAAACACAAGGAAGCTATGCTTAGAAATATTCTTTTCATCTGGAGGTTTTTAGTTGTTATCAATGTCATCGGCATCAATAGTTAACAACCCATGACTATGGGCATGGTCGCTGCACGTATGCATGATTTGGAAGGTGGGTGTAGCCGGCTGTACCGGAGCTCCACTTTTCTTCTCGCCGATCATTTTATTAATGAGGCGGATGCGGTCGGTATCCACCAGCTTTTGCAGCTGCTCGTCTTTGGCGCGGTCGAAATACACCGTACCATCCACAATGGTGTAGAGCGCCTTGGCATAGATGCTCAGCGGGTGATCGCTCCACAGCACCACATCACCATCCTTACCCACTTTCAGGCTGCCCACACGGTCTTCCACGTGTAGCATCTTAGCGGGGTTCAGGGTCACCATCTTCAGGGCGTCTTCTTCCGAAACGCCACCATACCGGACGATCTTACCGGCCTCCTGGTTCAGGCGGCGTGCCATCTCCGCATCATCGGAGTTAATGGCTACGTTGAGTCCCACCTGGTGCATGATGGCCGCGTTGTACGGGATGGCGTCCTGCACTTCCATCTTATAATTCCACCAGTCGGAGAAGGTGGAGGCGTTGGCACCGTGGGCCTTCATCTTATCAGCCACCTTGTAGCCTTCCAGGATGTGGGTCAGGGTATTCACCGTATAGCCCATCTCCTCGGCCACCTTCATAGCGCTGTTGATCTCGCTCTGTACATAGGAGTGACAGGTAATAAAGCGCTTCTTCTCCAGGATCTCCACCAGGGCGTCCAGCTCCAGGTCGCGGCGGGGGGCTACTGTGCCTTTTTTGCCCTTATTCGCCTCATACTCCTTCCAGGCCTTCTGGTAATCCTTAGCGCGGGTAAAGGCATCCACCAGCACCTGCTCCACACCCATACGGGTATCGGGAAAGCGGTTGTTGTTCGAGCTGTTGCTAATGGAGCTCACCGAGCGCTTTACATTCTCTCCCAGGGCAAACTTGATCTGCCCGGGCCAGGCCCTGAACTTAAGTTCTTCGTCGTTGCCACCCCAGCGAAGCTTGATCAGCTGGGTCTGTCCGCCGATCACATTAGCCGAGCCGTGCAGGATGTGCGAGGTGGTCACCCCGCCACTCAGCTGGCGGTAGATGTTCACATCGTCGGGATTGAGGTTATCGGTGATCCGGACTTCCGAGGTCACGCTCTGCCCGCCTTCGTTGATAGAGGCCGCTGCAATATGCGAGTGCTCGTCGATAATGCCGGGGGTGACATGCTTGCCGGTACCATCGATCACGCGGGCACCGCTCCCGGGGAGGTTCTTACCTACCCCTGCGATCTTGCCGTTGCGGATCAATACGTCGGCATTTTGGAGCACGCCTTCTTTTTCGTTGGTCCACACCGTGGCATTCTTTATTAATACAGTTTCCTGCTTCGGTGCAGCTCCTTCTACCCAGCCAAAGGGTACAAAAGGATAGATCACGCTGCCCAGGGGAGCCGTCGGTCGTTTGCGGGCGCTGTCCGTCTTTTGCGGGGCGGCCTGTGCATAGGTGGCCGTCCAGGTAAAGCGGTTGCCGAGGCTGTCCTCACCGGTACCGGTCCAGGTGTCCGCATTCACCATACCGCTAAGGCGCAGGTTCTCCCCGCCCTTTCTTTCCGGTGCCACGTTGATGCGCACCTGGCGGCCATCGTAGTAGAACTTCGAAGTAATGGTATCCTTGCCGATAAGGCTGGCGGAGGTATTCGATTTAAAATCCAGGGTATAGTTCACCGGGCCCGAAGGCGTATTCAGCACTACGTTATACGTGCCCTTCGGGTCTTTCCAGCTGTCGTCCTTCACGGTGTACTTCGTGCCCTGCACCCAGTTTTGGTAAATGGTGGTAGCGGGGTTGAATATAGGCCCGGACGTGATGAGGAAGTTGGCCACTTTGCCCGCTTCCAGGCTGCCCACCTGGTCGTACACGCCCAGCACGGTAGCGGGGGTACGGGTAAGGGCGGTAAGGGCGGCTTTCTCGCTCAGGCCATAATTCAGGGCCGAGCGCAGGGCCGTCAGGAAAGTCTTGGCATCCTTCAGGTCGGCAGTGGTCAGGCAGAAAGGAATGCCGGCCTTTTCGAAAGCCGCGGCATTGGTGGGGGCCAGTTCCCAGTGCTTCAGGTCGGTGAGCGACACAAAGCGGGCATCGGCGGGGTCTTCCACGTCCTGGGCCTGGGGGTAGTTCAGCGGCAGGATAAACGTGGCGCCGGTGGCCTTCATTTCCTTGATACGCTGGTACTCGTTTCCACCGCCTTTAATAATGTACTGCACCCCGAACTCATCACCTATGCGGTCGGCGCGCAGGTTATTCCACTTATCGCCGGCCTCGAAGACCTGCGGCAGGCCCTGGGCCTCATTCCACGCCTTCAGGCTCAGGTTCAGGCCTTCCGTGGCAGGTTTGTTTTGGTACCACTGGGCGTCCAGGTAGGTCTGGCGCAGCAGGGCAATCATGCCCATCATCGAGCCCGGGTAGCTTTGCGTGGAGCTTCCTTTATTAAACGAGTAATGGGCCGAGGCACGGTCCTTCAGGATAGCGAGGTTCTCTTTTTCGCCGGCCAGGGTCACCAGGGCACCCGTACCGCGGGCAATGCCGTCCTTTACGTGCGAAAGCACCGTACCAAAGCCCTGCTCGCGCAGGCCTTTTGCCTTGGCTTCGTCAATGGTAAATACCTTGTAGGCGTCTACGTCGCTCTTGATGGCCTGGTTCCAGCCATAAGCTCCCTTGGTAGCGGTTTCCAGCTGGGCGCGGGCAAAAAAGTCGAATCCGCCGGTGGGCCGCTGGGGCACGGGCGTGCCGTAGTCGGCATAAATGTCAATAAAGGAAGGGTAAATGTGCTTGCCTTTGCAGTCCACGGCTACCGCGCCGGCCGGCACTTTGCCGCCTTCGCT
>DASWYM010000158.1:0-16418 GCA_036404975.1 Chitinophagaceae bacterium | reverse complement strand
CAGAGCACTAATGAAGTACCGGCACATCTTTTTCGACCTGGACCATACCCTGTGGGATTTTGACACCAATGCCCGCGAGACCCTCGAGCAACTGCACCGCGACCTGAAACTGGTCGAGCGGGGCGTTTACGATTTCGACCTTTTCTACCGTAATTACCTGGGCCATAACGAGCGGCTGTGGGAGCGCTACCGCAAGGGCCAGATCCGCCAGGACGAGTTGCGCCTGAAGCGAATGATGCTCACCCTCCTCGACTTCAAGGTGGCCGACGAAGCCCTCACCCGTGAGATGAGCGACATCTTCCTGCAGCTGCTGCCCACGCGCACCCGCCTCTTTCCGCACACCGTCGAAATCCTGGACTACCTGGCCGGCAAGGGCTACGGACTCCACCTCATCACCAACGGTTTCGAGTCTACCCAGCACAGCAAGCTGGCCTCCTGCGGTATCCGCGACTATTTCCGCGAGGTGATTACGTCCGAAGGCTCCAACAGCCTGAAGCCCGAAAAGGAGATTTTCCACTACGCCCTCGATAAAGCAGGTGCCATCGTGGAGGAAAGCATCATGATCGGCGACTCGCTCGAAGTGGACATCGCCGGCGCCATGAGCGTGGGCATGGATACCGTGCACACCAACTACACCGGCATAACGGGCGACATCACTCCCACCTACACCATCACCGCGCTGGAGCAACTGAGGGACATTCTGTAGAAGGAATTAGGTCCCGATAGCTATCGGGATGGGGATTAGGGATTAGGAAGAAAAGGGAACGCAGATCGTTATGATTATTAAGATCAGTGATGATCCACGCCTGAACAAGTCATTTGGGTAGGATAAGGATCATAACAATCCACTCCCGATACCTATCGGTATTTTCTCTCATTTGCACATTTGCTCATCTGCTCATCTGCACATTTCCTGATCCCTAGTCCCTTAAGAAACAAAAAGCCCTCCGACCGGAGGGCTTGTGTTTTTAGTTGTTGTTGTTAGCTGAAGAAGCAATGTTTCTTGTAGGCAGTGCAGTTTTTCTTCTTCTCTACCTTTTTGACATCCTTCTTCACTTCTTTTTTAACCACGTCTTTTTTGGTTTCTTTCGTTGACAGCACCGTGGCTGTAACAGCCGCCGTTGTCAGCAACGTTACGGCACCGGCCAGTAAATATTTCTTCATGGTCAAGAGTTTGAGTTCCTTAAGTTACACTTTTTAGGGAACAAATCTTACCATTTTCCAAGAACGGTAACCCCGCCCTTTACCTTCTGGTTAATCTTCACGTCGATCTGTGCGTCCAGGGGCAGCAGCAGGTCCACGCGGGAGCCGAATTTAATAAAGCCCATCTCTTCACCCTGCACCGCCTGGTCGCCGGGCTTGAGGTAATTAACGATGCGCTTGGCCAGCGCCCCGGCGATCTGCTTCACCAGCACTTCCTTGCCGTGCGAGCGGTATACCACCGAGTGGCGCTCGTTGTCGGTGGACGACTTGGGATGCCAGGCCACCAGGTACTTACCGGGGTGGTACTGGCTGTAGAGCACCTCGCCCGATACGGGGTTGCGGTTCACGTGCACGTTCAGCGGGCTCATAAAGATGGACAGCTGCAGGCGCTTATCCTGGAAATATTCATCGGCCTGTACCTCTTCGATCACCACCACCGTGCCGTCGCAGGGAGCCACGATAAGCTCCTGCCCTTCGGCATGGGTGCGCTTGGGAATGCGGAAAAACGACAGGATGAAGATGAGCAGGCCCACCGTGCCAATCAGCACCAGCCAGCCCACCACCGGGTAGCGTGGTGCCACTAAAAACAGGGTCAGCAGGTTAATGACCGCCACTGCCACCACCGAGATCAAAATCGTCTGAAATCCTTCTTTATGAATCCTCATCGGGTTGTTTGTAAGGGCCCAAAAATAGGGAAAATACACCTAGAGAAGCTGCGGGTTATGAGCTGTTGGCTTTTAGCTGCTAGCTGCCAGCCAGGTCAATGGGTTATTGGGTCATGAGTCATTGGGGCCACTGAAGATTATAGGGCTGTTTTTCCGCTGAAGCAGCTCTGCCACGTTCAAATCAAAGTGTACTTCGTCGCTCCTCTGCTGCCCCTATGTCGCCCCTTTGCCGCTCCTTTACTGTCCCTGTATAAGGGGGGCGAAAGAGGGGCTGCGTTAGAGGAAGAATCAGGTCCCGATAGCTATCGGAATGGGAATTAGGAATTAGGGGGCGAACCCAGGCCTTTCCGCTGTGGGAATGCCGGTGGTATGTAGTGAACATACCCTTGACATCCTGCCAAGGATCTGTGCGTAGTGCTGTCATCCTCATTTGCACATTCGCACATCTTCATATTTTCTTCGTGGCCTTTGCATAAACAAGATCGCTTTAGCGATCGCCTCATCCATAATCCTTTTACTCAAAGCACATCCAAAAAAACCCACCCATCGCTGGGCGGGCAGAGGCCATTTGAAGGTTACACAAAAACAAACTTTTTATTTCACTCCATTAAGGTAGAAACTTTAGCGGAAGGACGTGGCAGAAACTGCCCCCTAAATACGTTTTGCGACAGGAAGCACGCCCCATAAAAACAAGTAAGCAAGTACCTCTTTTACGGTTGTAGCAGGTGGTGAGGTTGAAACCCTCTTAATAAAGGTTAAAATGTTTTGTTTATACGTTTACAATTTTTAAAATATTTACTAGCTTAGTGGCTTGCTTAACCCCTATTGATTCGAACCATGAAAGATCAAAGCCCTGAATTATCCTTTGATACCATCAAATTAAAGAAGGCCGCCCTGGTGTTGAGAGCCCTTAATCATCCCCTGCGCCAGAAGATCCTGAAAACGGTTCATCAAAAGCAATCCATCAACGTAACCGATCTGTATAAGACACTGAAACTGGAACAATCGGTCGCCTCGCAGCACCTGGGCATCCTGCGCAAAGCAGGCTTCGTGATGCCCAACCGCGAAGGCCGGGTGATCCACTACTCAGTCAACTACGAGCGCATAGACGAGCTAAATGCCCTGGTCAACGAGATCCTGCTGGATGGCAGGAAGGTTGACTAATCTAACTTCACGGATCTAGTTAACGACAGTGAAGCGTTTCCTCCCCGGCGCATCCGGTATTTAATGTCATTTTAATTCCACGGTTCCTGACGCTCTTTTCTGCCTTTGTATCTTTACCCCATGGCAAGAAATGGATTAGGTTTATTCAGAGCATTTTTTCAGAGTGAAAAATCAGGCGGCTTTGTATTGATCGGCTGTACCCTTCTTTCTCTTTTGATCGCCAATAGCGCGTGGGGGGAAAGCTATCTACACTTTTGGCATACGCACCTGAACCTGTCGTTCGGGGCCGTAAAGCTCGACTACAGCATCGAACACTGGGTGAACGACGGGCTGATGGCCATCTTTTTCCTGCTGGTAGGTCTTGAGATCGAACGCGAGCTGTACGTAGGCGAACTGTCGACCGTGAAGCATGCCACCCTCCCTATCGTAGCTGCTGTAGGTGGGATGCTGGTGCCCGCAGCCATCCACTTTGCCTTTAACAGCGGCACCCCCACCCAATCGGGCTTTGGTATCCCTATGGCTACCGACATTGCCTTCGCCCTGGGCATCCTTTCGCTGATGGGCAACAGGGTACCGGTATCCCTGAAGATCTTCCTGACGGCCCTGGCCATCATCGACGACCTGGGCGCCATTCTCGTTATTGCCATCTTTTACACCTCCAACTTCGAGGGAGGCTATTTTGCCGGGGCACTGGCCGTTTTTGGCATCCTGTTCTTCCTGGGCAAGCTGAAGGTCTATCGCCTGTCGGTGTACCTGATCGGTGGAGTGATCATGTGGTACCTGATGCTGAAGTCGGGTATTCACGCCACCATTGCCGGCGTGTTGCTAGCCTTTGCCATCCCTTTTATCAACGAAAAAGAGCGCAACCCCTCCTACAAGCTGCAGCACTTCCTGCACAACACGGTGGCCTTTGGTATCCTGCCCATCTTTGCGCTGGCAAATACGGCGATCCTGCTGCCCGAGAATATAACGGCGAGCCTTACCACCCGCAACGCCATTGGCATTATGACCGGCCTGGTTGTGGGCAAGCTGGTAGGCATCACCCTGTTTTGCTGGCTGGCGGTCAAGGTGGGCATTGCGCGCCTGCCCTCGGGCGTGAACTGGCGGCTCATTATCGGGGTGGCTTTGCTGGGGGGCATAGGTTTCACCATGAGTATTTTTATCACCAACCTGGCACTGGCAGATGCTGCCATGATCACCGGCGCCAAGATGAGCATCCTGACCGCTTCGCTGGTGGCCGCCCTTACGGGCCTGCTAGTTTTAAAGACTGCTCCACCGGTGCGGCACCATAAGACTACCCCTGCAGAAGCTACCCAAAAGGATCCTAGCGAGTAGGAAGGCGTTAGTATAAAATTTGCAGCAGCGTTCTCTGATGATTCCCTGCAAGATCCTGATTATAGACGATGACACCGATGATGTGGAGATCCTGGCCGACGCCTTTACGCGCAGCGGGGTGGAAGCCGTTCATTATGCACATACGGCCATGCAGGCTTTTATGTACCTGGAGGGCGTAAAGGATCCGGAAAACCTGCCCCACCTGATCGTGACCGACCATTACCTGCCCGGCATTACGGGTTCTGAATTCCTTAAAGACTTAAAGGGTATGGAGCGCTACAAGCACATCCCCGTGATGGTGCTTTCCACCATCAAAACCGAAGCCCAGATTGAAAAGTACCGGCAGATGGGTGCGGAGGACTACCTGAAAAAACCAGGGACTTACGAAGAGTACCTGACCGTGGCCAAATACATTGCCTCGAAGCTTCCTGAGAAGGAATGCGAGGGGGAAGCGGGGGAAGCGGGAAGGAATTAGGTTCCGATAGCTATCGGAATGGGGATTAGGAATTAGGTGGACCATATTCCATAGTTTATAGTCCATAGTCCGCAAATTAAGCAGACCAGGGTCTTTTGCCTTTATAGACAATTATTTCTGGAGCAGGGGGCCGAGGTATTGCCAGACGTTTTGGGCGAGGATGCGGGCGCCTTCGGCGGTGGGGTGGATGCCGTCCTGCTGGTTAAGCGAGGCCTCGCCCCCAACCCCTTCGAGCAGGAAAGGAATCAGGGTGGCGCCGTTCTTTTGCGCCAGTTCGGGGAACATGGCCTGGAAGTCGGCCGTGTACTGCTGCCCCATATTGGGCGGCACCTGCATACCGGCCAGCACCAGCTGAGCCTTAGGATATTTGGACTTTACTTTATCGATAATAGACTGAAGGTTTTTTTTGGTTTCGGCCACCGGGATGCCGCGCAGGCCGTCGTTGGCACCCAGCTCCAGCACAAACACATCCACGGGCTGCTTCAGGATCCAATCGATACGGCTGTTGCCGCCGGCCGAGGTTTCGCCGCTTACCCCCGCATTCACCGCCGTGTAGGGCAGGCCCAGGGAGTCGATCTTTTGCTGGATAAGGGCCGGGAAGGCCTGTGAGGGGTCGAGCCCATAGCCAGCGGTCAGGCTATTGCCAAAGAAGAGGATCGTTTTTGTTTTAGACGTAGCGGAGGCCGTGTCCCGGGCCGGCTCATCGCCGGGAGCGGCGGCACCATTGTTCTTTTCGCCGGAGCAGGCGACCCACAGCACGGCGATCATCAAAAGCCCAAGTATTCCTTTAGTCATCATACCTTTTAAATTGAACAATTGCCATTTAAACGTGTCACTAACACTTTATCTACCGCGCATGCGGTATTTTTAATAAAGAGTAAGAACCGAGGCAATATACCTAAAACCAAAGAATGGATATCATCCTTAACGTACAGCAGGTCAGTAAAACCTATCAAAGCGCAGGCCGCACTTTAACGGTGTTGGACAATATTTCCTTTACGGTGGCGGCGGGGTCCACCATGTCGATCGTAGGCCCCTCGGGCAGCGGCAAGACCACGCTGCTGGGTCTGTGTGCCGGCCTCGACCGCGCCTCGTCGGGAAGCATCGAACTGAGACATATCAAACTGGACGAGCTGGGCGAGAACCGCCGCGCCCAGGTGCGCAACCAATACGTGGGCTTTATCTTCCAGAACTTCCAGCTGCTGCCCACCCTCACCGCGCTGGAGAACGTGATGGTGCCCATGGAGCTGAGGGGCGAAAAGAACATCCGCCCGCGCGCCCTGGACCTGATGGATAAGGTAGGGCTGGCGGCCCGTGGTCACCACTACCCTGCCCAGCTCAGCGGCGGCGAGCAGCAACGGGTGTCGATTGCCCGGGCGTTTTCGAACAAGCCCGAGATCCTCTTTGCCGACGAGCCTACGGGCAACCTGGACGCAGAGACGAGCGAGAAGATCGTAACGCTGCTGTTCGACCTGAACAAAGAAGCCGGTACTACCCTGGTGCTGGTGACCCACGACCTGGACCTGGCCGCTAAAACGGGGCGTATCCTGCGGCTGAAGGGCGGGCGCATTGTTTCGGATGAGGTGACGGGAGTGGCGGCGGCGGTTTAAGGAATAAGGAATTGGGAATTAGGGATTAGGAAGAGAGAGATTCGCACAGAGGACGCAGAGGACACTGAGGAGAGAAACACGAATTAGTACGATCCCGATAGCTATCGGGAACACGAAGAGAAGGGGGAACGCGGATTGTTATGATTCTGATGATAGACACTGATCTTTTGCAGGTTCTTTAATCCTCTAAATCCATAAAATCCCCCCAAATCCGGGTTCAGACACTTTCCCCAAGACCCAAAACAGGAAGAAACAGGAAACATAGACCCTTATAGACCCACCCTGCTTCTTTATGCAAAGGGTGTTATAGAACTTAGCACCGGGTAGGTGAATTACTAAAGCAGACAAACCAATGAACGATAGAAAAGGAATACATCTCTCATGGCTCGCTAAGATGGCCTGGCGCGACAGCCGGCGCAACCGCTCGCGGCTGTTCCTGTTCGTGTCGTCCATCGTGCTGGGCATTGCGGCCCTGGTGGCCATTTACTCGTTGAGCCACAACATGCGCGAAGAGATCCGCGAGCAGGCAGCCTCCCTGATTGGCGCTGACCTGGAGCTTTCGAGCAACCGTCCCATCAGTGCCAATGCCCAAAAGCTGGTGGACTCGCTGGGCGACCGGCGGTCGGAGCAGCAAAGCTTTTTGTCGATGGTGCTGTTTCCCAAAAGCGGCGGCACCCGCCTGGTGCAGGTGCGGGCCCTGGAGGGTGAGTACCCTTATTACGGCGAACTGGAAAGCATCCCTGCCGGTGCGGGCACTACGTTCCGCCGGGGTCAGCAGGCCCTGGTGGACCGCACCCTGATGATGCAGTTCGGGATAAACCCCGGCGACTCGGTCAAGGTGGGCAACGTGACCTTTGCCGTAGCCGGTGCCCTGCAGAAGGCCCCGGGACAGACGGGCTTTTCGGCCTCAACCGCCCCGGCCGTGTATATACCCCTGCGCTACCTGGAAGCTACCGGACTCTCGCAGAAGGGCAGCCGCATTACCTATAAGTACTACTACAAGTGGAACCGGCCCCGGAACGTGGACGCCCTGGTGGAATCGATGGAGCCCCGGCTAAACAGCGAAGGGCTGGATTGGGAGACCGTCGCCTCGCAACAGCAGGACACCAGCCGCTCGTTCCGCGACCTGACGCGCTTCCTGTCGCTGGTGGGCTTCGTGGCCCTGTTACTGGGGTGCATTGGGGTGGCCAGCGCCATCCATATTTACGTAAAGGAGAAAGTGGCTTCCATTGCCGTACTGCGCTGCCTGGGCGCCACGGCACTACAGGCCTTCCTCATCTTCCTCATACAGATCGTAAGCATCGGCGCCATCGGCTCGGTAGTGGGTGCTGCTCTGGGCACCGTGATCCAGCAGTTCCTCCCTGCCGTACTGAGCGAGTTCCTACCTATAGAGTTGGAGCCCAGTATCTCGTGGCCGGCCATTGGGCAGGGTATTGTGCTGGGGCTGATCATCTCGCTGCTCTTTGCCCTGCTGCCGCTGATCTCGATCCGCCGCATCTCGCCCCTGCTGACGCTGCGCCTCTCGTTCCAGCATACCCATACCCGGGACGCGGCCAGGTGGCTGGTCTACGGGCTGATCCTGCTGTTTGTTTTCGGCTTTACCTGGCTGCAGGTGGAAGGCTGGCGCGAGGCCCTCTTTTTTACCCTGGGCATCGTGGTGGCGTTCCTGCTCCTTTCGGGCATTGCGCTGCTGCTCATGTGGGGGGCGCGCCGATTCTTTCCCGACTCGTGGAGCTACCTGTGGCGACAGGGACTGGCCAACCTGTTCCGACCCAACAACCAGACGGTTATCCTTATTCTTTCCATTGGGCTGGGAACAGCGTTTATCAGCACCCTTTTCTTTGTACAGTCGATCCTGCTGAGCCGCATCAATTTCTCGACGAGCGGCAACCAGTCCAACATGGTGCTCTTCGACATCCAGCCCGCGCAGCGCGAAGGGGTGATGGCGCTGGCCCGCTCGCAGGGACTGCCGGTGAACGGTACGGTGCCAATTGTGAATATGCGCCTGGAGTCGGTTAATGAGATCACGGCTGCAAGGCTGGAGGCCGACTCGACCCTCCCCATGCAGCGGTGGGTGTTCAGCCGCGAGTACCGCGTCACCTTCCGCGACTCGCTGACGGCGTCAGAAAAGGTCACCAAGGGCAAGTGGACGGGTGTCGCCAATCCCGCAGGCGGTCCCGTATATGTGTCCGTGGAACAGCGCTACGCTGATCGCAACGGCATCGACATAGGCGATACGATGACCTTCAACGTGCAGGGTGCTATGATGCCCACCATTGTGGGCAGCCTGCGCGAGGTGGACTGGAACCGCATACAGACCAACTTCCTGGTGGTGTTTCCCAAAGGGGTGCTGGAAGAAGCGCCGCAGTTTCATGTACTGCTCACCCGCGTGCCCTCCAATGCCGCTTCGGCCCAGTTCCAGCAAGCCCTCGTTCGCCGCTTCCCCAACGTGTCGATCATTGACCTGAAGCTCGTGCTCTCGGTCATTGATGAAATACTGGATAAGATCGGCTTCATCATCCGCTTTATGGGGGGCTTCAGCATCCTCACCGGCCTGGTGGTGCTGATCGCCTCGGTGCTCATCTCGCGCTACCAGCGCATACAGGAAAGCATCCTGCTGCGCACCCTCGGTGCCAGCCGCCGCCAGATCTTGGTGATCACGGCGCTGGAGTACTTCCTGCTGGGCGCCTTTGCGGCCGCTACTGGCATCGTGCTGGCGCTGGGAGGCTCCTGGGCCCTGGCGCGCTGGAGCTTCGAGACGCCCTTTACCCCCGAGGTGTGGCCCATCGTAGTGGTCTTCCTCTCTGTGTGCTTCCTGACGGTGGTGATCGGGCTGGCCAACAGCCGGGGCATCCTGTCGAAGCCGCCGCTGGAGATCTTGAGGCAGGAGGTGTAGGGACGTGAGACGAGAGAGAATAGTTGGTGATTGAACCTCCTGCAATGCCGGGCTTTTTCTATGAGGCAGGAGAAACTTTTTGCCTTCAACCATAATTGGCCTAACTTAATAGTTGCTAACTCCTAGACCTCTGTTCCTGCACCCTGGTTTACACGACGGTCCATTCTTAACCTGCCCTGGTTAAGCCTAACGCACCTGTACACAGCTTATTTAATTACTTATAAAAACACCTTCTATGGCACGCAGTAAAGAACCCCTGCTTCAGAAAGAAACCAGCACCGTACACCAGGAAGTAATCGACGCTAACAAGCAGTATGCTTCTTCCTTTGGTATTAAAACCCACCTTCCCCTACCGCCGGCACGCCGCTTTGCCATCCTTACGTGCATGGACGCGCGCCTTGACCCAGCCAAATTTGCCGGGCTGGCGGAAGGGGATGCCCATGTTATCCGCAATGCTGGTGGGCGGGCCAGCGATGATGCGATCCGGTCCCTGGTGATCTCGCACAAACTACTGGGCACCCGTGAGTTCTTCGTCATCCACCATACCGACTGCGGAATGGAACTGTTCACCGATGATATCATGCGCAACCTGCTGGGGCGGAGCCTGAAGACCGCCACCTTTGGCGAAAACGGCTGGAGGAATGTGGAGGAAAGCGGCGGGTCGCCGGAAGCCAACCACCTGAGCTTTCTTACTATAAAAAACCAGAAGGAAAGTGTAGTGGAAGATGTGGCCCGGATTCGCCGTCACCCCCTTGTACCCAAAGACATTCCCATTTATGGGTATATCTATGATGTGAAGAGCGGCAGGCTGACAGAAGTAAAAGAAGCTACCGAAGCCGGGAGAGCACAAGAGCATGCCCCTACACAAAAGAAGACCCCGAAAGCTGCCATGTAATAAGGAAGGAAAGGTGAGGTATCGAAAAGAAGAGGGCAGATCCTGCAGTAAGACCATGCGATCATTTGCGGTCTTACACTTTCTTTGCTCACACCTCACTTTTCTTACTTTTCTTCCTTTTTGCCGAAGCGATAGCCAAGTCTCAGGTCGGCGAAGTCGGCAATGTGGCGATGGGCCTTCAGGCTGAAGCCGATGCCTATGCGATCGCCCAACCGGTATTGGAGTGTCCAGCGGTGATAGAGCAGATCGTTGTACGGAGTTTTGTCGAAGATGTATACGCCCAGGGCCTGGCTGAAAAGAAAACGCCCGAGGATAAACTGGTGACCCGCCTGCAGGCCTGCCAGCACTGGAGGGGCATCGATGGAGTCCTTGCGCAGTTCGAGGCGCAGCTCTTCGTCGCGGTATAGTTCCGTGCCTATTGTCAGGTTAGAGATGCGCCCCACCTGCTTTGCACCCTGCACGGCTACACCCAACAGCGGCAGGCGGCGGCTGCGGCCCCTTTCGTCCAGGTCGCGGCGGGCAATGCCAAAGAGGGCTACTTCCCCGTGCGGCGGACGGCCCCGCCACGTGTTCTCCTTATAGCGCACGCCCCGATAGTAAGGACGCCACTTTTGCCCATAGCTAAAGGCCAGGCCCGCTGTTGGCCAGTTGATCCCCTTGTTTGGATCCCGGAGTCCACCATTGGATTCGTGCTGGTAGTTGACAGAAGTGTTGAGCCACCACTGCTTGCCCAACTGGAACCAGAGCCCCACGCCCAGCAGCAGGTAAGCACTAACGGAGGTACTGTAAGAGCGGTTAGATGGATTTCTTACCGGGTCGTAAGGATCGGTGAGGTACGAGAGGCCCGCCGCGCCTCTAAAGGCGAAAAAAGAGCCCTTTGTGAGGCGGTAGGTTGGCTCCAGGAAGTAAGCTGCGGTAGCACTTTTGCCCAGCACCCGGTTGTCGTAATCGTAATAAGCCAGCAGAAGCCCCTTGCGGGGAAAGCAGTTGCACAGGTTCCAGGTGGCGGAGTCATTGCGCTGCCAGCTAAAGATCACTTCCACACCCGTGGGATGGGAGCCCCGGGTATTCTCGACCGCGTCGGAATGCGCAAAGATGAACCCATGCTGCACTCCTGCACCGATGGAGAACATATCTTTTGAGGAACTGGGAGCATGTGTGGCAGAGTCCTCCTGGGCATGGGTACTGCCCCGGCAGGCCACTGCCAGCAGGAAGAGAAAAATCAGTTTATAATCAGCACCCGGTCGCATCGTCTCCTGTTGAATGGGTGCTCTCCTGCGCCCGCTTCAAAGTTGACGAATTAATCCCAATAACGCTGTTGCTCTACGGGCTTTTCGCCACCGGTCACTACTTCCACGCGCCCATCGTGGCGGGGCACCAGCTTTAGCCGGCCCCTGTAGTGAGTTTGCCGGGGCCTTTGTATGCCGAAGTAATACACCCAGCTGATAAACAGCAATTGCAAGGGTGCACGGAAGAAAAGATAAGCAGGCCCGGGGCCGCTGTGATCGGCATTTTCCATATCAATGTTGTTCAGCGCAGCATAGATGTTGGCCGGGAACACGGCTACCAGGAAAAGGATAAGAAGCTTTGCCACGAGAGGCTTATTCTTCGCCACCATAAAGGCCAGGGCGAAAGCAATCTCCAGTACCCCGGTGAAGTAAACCAGCGCCTCCTTGGCCGGGAAAAATGGCGGCATGCTCATGACCATACCTTTTGTGAGGTAGAAGTGCGAAGTGCCGGTAAAAAGCAGCATCACACCAAAAGCAATACGCCCTGCTTTGTCCGTGGTGAGGTCTTCATTCAGGCGCCGCGCCACCAGCAGCAGGATGAAGGAACCGATCAATACCAGTAGGGGGATCATATGTGTGTGTTTTAGATTGATAGTTTATAGTCCATAGTCAATGGTGGTGAGTGGGATTCGTATCTGTCTTTCTGCTAGCAGCTAGAAGCTAACAGCTAGCAGCTTCTCCTGTTTCATGTCCCTCAGTTCGTCTGCACCCGCTCGCGCTCCTCGGCACTGGTAGCGCGCTGGCGGCTGCCCTTCAGCTTATCGTTGCCGAAGTTGTGGGTGTAAGTCAGGCGCACTGTGGGATACGAGAACTGCAGGAAGCCGTTTATAACCAGGTTCTGTTCGGGCAGGTTAACCGATGGTTTGAACTTAAGGGTGTTCAACACATTGTCGTAGGCCAGGCGCAGGGTAGAGCGGTTCTTTGCAAACTTCTTCTGCGCGCCCAGGTCCATAGAGCCAAAGGCTTTGGATTTATAGATACCAAAAAGCCCCGCGGAGCGGTAGAAGCCGGAGAGTTCTACGGAGAACTCCCTGGGCAGCTTAAAGCTCTGTACGGAGCGGGCGGCAAAGTTCTTCTGCTTTATACGTACGCGGTCGCCTTTGTATACCGCATCCAGTTCCTGCGCATTGCCCATCAGGTTGTTCTGCATGTTCCACCACTGCGTGATCTTAAAGGGCAGCGAGATCATGGCATTAACGATCATGCGGCTGTCCTGGTTTTCGGCCGCAAGGGTTTGCTTGTTGGTCACGGGATCCACCCGGGGAGAGAAGTTTGTGATGGGGTTGGTTTCGTAGGTATAGCCCACCGACACAATGTAACTTTTATAGAGGTAGTCGGCTTTCACGCCATCAGAGATGGCGGGCTGCAGGGAAGGATTGCCGGAGAAAAAAGTATTGGGATCAACAAACAAGACAAAGGGAGCCATGTCGTTGAACGTAGGCCGGGTAATGCGTCGGCTGTAAGAAAGGTTGACGGAGTTCTTCTCATTGAGCTTGTGCGTGAAGAACACCGTAGGGAAGAGTTTGCCGTACTGGCGGTCGACAATGCCTTTCTGCGTGACGGTATTCAGTTGTGAATTAGTGTACTCGTAGCGCAGGCCCACCTTGGCAGAGTTCTTTTCGTTGAACGAAATACCAAAGGACGAATAGGCTGCAAGGATGCTTTCTTCAAGATTGTAGCGGGCAGTAAACTCTTTGTCGGCCACCCACGCCCCTTGCAGCAGGTTCTCTACGTTGACATCGTTGACAAAGCGGGAGAACGAACCTTTGACACCCGCATCCATATTTACTTTCTTTCCCAGTTTGCGGCTGTAGTCGGCATTGCTCACCCAGAAGCGGATAGGGGTTTCTTTGCCGCTGCGGGTCTGCTGGGTAAAGAGGCTGCCCCCCACGCCATCGAAATAGGCATTGAGGTAATCGGTAGGGTTGTCGCTGCGGTAGTAGATATAGTCCACATCCAAAGAGAGTTTCTCATCGGCGGTGAAGTTGTGCAGGAGATTGAGGTTGGCGCTGTAGTTTGCCAGGTCGTTCACCTCATCGTTATTGATGTGCACGAGCGTGTCGAGACGCTGGTCGCGCAGGATGCTGCTGCGGTTGAGGGCATCCATGGTCCAGTGCCGGTAGAAGCCGGTAGCCAAGGCCCCGATCACGGTCTTTTTGTTCAGTTGGTAGTCCAGTCCTATGCGGGCATTGTTGAAGAGCACCATAGGGTCACGGTCGGAGGTAATGAAGCTCTCCAGCGACGTGCTCCCCTGCATCACCTTGCGGTAGAAGCGGAAGTCCTGCCCCTGGGCCGTGCGGTTAACGGAGTAATCACCAAAGAGATTGATGCGTCCAGCACGGTGGTTGAAGTTGATGCTCGTAGAGGTCACCGGACCATTACCGTATCCCAGGGTAGCGGCATAGGAACCGTTGGTGCCATACTGGTTATTCACCTTCAGCACAAGATTCACGTAGCCAGCGTTGCCTTCGGCTTCGTACTGCGCAGGAGGCGTGGTGATGAGCTCTATCTTTTCGATATTGCTCGAATTCATACCGGCCAGCATTTGCACCACGGCGCTTAGAGGCATGCGGCTGACGCGGCCATTGATCATGATTACAATGCCTTCCTTGCCGTTCATGGAGATGGCATTGTTCTGCCGGTCGACAATAATGCCGGGCGAGCGCTCCAGTACATCCAGCGCCGTGCTGCCCACACCGGTCACCGAAGAAGACACATTGATGATCATGCGGTCCTGGTGCTGCTCGTACAGAGGCTTCTGCGCAGTCACAGTCACATTAGACAACTGCACTTCTTTTTGGGTGAACTGCAAGGTGCTAAGGGCTTTGTCTTCACCGGAGGTATAGGTAAAAGAAGGAGAATGCACCACACGGAAATTTGCCGCAGAGGCTGACACCAGATAAGTGCCGGCCCCGATGCCCTGGAAATGAAAGGCCCCTTCCCTGCCCGTTACCGTACCCTTAACGAGCGAAGAATCACCTGCTTTTTGCAGCAGGACGGTCGCCCCAGCAACAGGTGCACCGTCTGTGTCCAGCACAGAGCCTTGTATTCGTTGGGCAGAAGCGTAAGAGCAGAAAAACAGGAGGGACAAAAGAGACGGCGCGCAGGAGCGCAGCCAGGCAATGGTATTTAGGCGTAGCATAGATTAGTTGGTTAAGGTATATAATACAGTTCAGCTACGTTTCCCGGGGGATTGGGGAGTTTTAGGGGTGCGCGAAAGGACATCTAAGTTAGCTACATCTTTTAGCAGCAACTATTAAATTTTACGAACGGCAAAGAGTCATTCCCATATTATTTCTTCAAATCGCTACAGGAGACTTTTAATGGATGGGGTTGTTCAGAGGCGAACCTCTTCCCTGCAGAAAGAAGGGGGCACATAATTTTGCTTAGCACCTTAATGGTTTAGATGAGCTGTTGCCTACCGGGTCTTATCAGAACCAGCTTATTGGGTAAAGCGGTCCTTTTCACCCAGTTCCCTTTTCAGCTTCTGGTACTCCTCTTCCTCGGAGAAGATCCGGGAAGACCGGTATTCGAAGATATAGTGGAAGATCAGGCCAATGCCCCATCCGGCCATGGGCCAGACCGGCCAGAGGTAGCCCTGCCCGGTAAAGTACCATATGAGCCATAAAAAGGCATTGGTCACTAAATAAACCACCACGTGGGTTCTGAATTCTACCCGTTTGCGGGCCAGTTCATGCAATTGGTTGTCGGAAAGTGTTGCCATAATAATGATTTTAGAATGGCTTATTTTTTTCAGCATGCCTAAGTTATCTTACTCCCCTGCTTCTTTCAATAACCATCATCAGTATTTGTTGAAACGGTGGTCATTTATGCTACTATTTACAGCAGGGCTTACAGCCCTTTTCCAGATTTAAGGGGAATAAGGGCAATTCTTGTTCCCGAGCCGTAACTTCATAGTAACTGCCGCCAAGTTTTGGCATTGCTTACATGAATACAGAAGTATCGATCAGGGATTACCGTCCTGAGGACAAGCCAGTGGTCCTCGGGTTATTCAGGCTGAACACACCGCAATATTTCTCCCCCGAAGAAGAACAGGACCTTACCCATTACCTCGATCAGGAGATCGACCACTATTACGTGCTGGAATACGGTGGTACCGTGGTAGGCTGTGGCGGGATCAACCGGGTTGATGAGGGAGTTACCGGCAGGATCAGCTGGGACATCCTGCACCCCGACTACCAGGGCAAGGGCCTTGGCAGCATCCTGCTGCGCCACAGGGTGCAACAGCTGAAAGAAATGCCCGAAGTGAAGTCCATTACCGTGCGCACCTCGCAGCTGGTGTACCGGTTTTACGAAAAGAACGGCTTTGAACTGGTGGAGGTATTGAAGGATTACTGGGCACCGGGTTATGATCTGTACCGGATGGTGTATGCACGATAATGGGTAAGGAGTTTTTTCTATCTTTAAGTGATATCAGCTACGCATACCGGATGTATGCTATAAGACTCTTTAAACACGCTTTTTCCTTGGCTGACAAAGGTTGAAGTACCGACGGCCATTGAGAGGACTTGTTGCAGAATACGGCGCTCCTCACCTGAAATGGGAGTAATTTCCTTCACCACCTTGACCCAGGGCCCAAGCCTTCCACGCATTTACGGTAGCCTGACACTATGGCAAAAGTATAGTAACAGTATACTTACGCTATAGTAACAGTATATCAACTCCGCCTCACAACCGCATCTCGGCCGGATCCCGGCCGGATCTAGGCCGCCTGGATAAAGGGCGGCCGGGAGGCGGCCGAGAGGTCGCCCAGACCGGGCTGAGGGGCAGCCTAAATATACTGTTCCTATAGGGTTACTATGCTTTCTCTATACGGTATCAGTAGCGTAACCTGCGTTTTACGGTAAAGAATACGCCCTCCAGGT
>DASWYM010000157.1:0-8604 GCA_036404975.1 Chitinophagaceae bacterium | reverse complement strand
TTCAACCTCACCTTCTAAGGATTACTGAAGTCGGCTTTTTAACCAAAGAGGCTTTTAACGTTATGGCCAGCAATCTTCTTCACCGCTCCCCTGCTGCGTGGAACGCCGTCTCGCCCCTTTATGTAGAAGCACCGGCTTCGTTTATATAACCGTCTCTCTCCCCGCCTTCCCTGCTACATCTATCACCTGTTAAATTTCTAGTTTATGCAAGAGAGACAACTCCCCGACAAGAGAAAGCTGTATCGTTTACCCTGGTCTACCAACGACAACCCCATTGGCTGGATCGAGATCACCGACATCTGCAACATCCATTGCGACGGCTGCTACCGCATGATTATGGGCGGAGGCCACAAACCCCTGGAAAAGATCAAAGAAGAAATCCTGTTCCTTAAGAAGTGGCGCAACTGCGACGGCATTTCCATTGCCGGCGGCGAGCCGCTGACCCATCCCAACATTGTCGACATTGTGCAGTTCATTACCGACAACGGTATGAAAAGCCTGATGCTGACCAACGGCCTGGCCCTTAGCGAAGAAATGTTGCTGAAGCTGAAGAAAGCAGGCATTACCGGACTGAGTTTCCATATCGACAGCACGCAGGTGCGCCCCGAGTTTAAAAAGGTAAAGCCGGAGCACGAAGCCGACATGAATGAACTGCGCTTGAAGTATGCCCGCATGCTGAAAAAAGTCGGTGGCTATTATGCGCACTTTGGCATTACCGTTACCCGGAAGAACCTGGGCGAAGTACCTAACCTGATCAGATGGGCCATAGAGAATATGGACGTAGTGGGCGGCATTTCGCTGATCACTTACCGGGGTGTACCGGTTCATGAGGGCATCGAGTTCGAGGCTCCTTCGGGTCGCAGGGTGGCGGTGAAGCCGGGAGGTTTGGGCTACTCGGTAGCACCGGAGGAACTGGCCAATGCCAACGTCACTTCAAAGGAGGTTTACGGGGTGCTGAAAGAGCACTTCCCCGGCTATGAAGCGGCTGGCTACCTGGGCGGCACGGTGGACCACACGTCGCTGAAATGGCTGATCGGCAACCTGATCACTAATAACAGGGGCGTGGTTTTCGGTGCTTATGGCAGCAAGACCATGGAGATCGTGCAGACGTTCTACCACCTGTTCTGGGGTAAATACCTGGTGTACCCGAAGATCAGGATGGGCCGGAAGATCTTTTGGACAAGCCTGTTTGACAAGACCACCCGCAAAGCCTTTGGCAAGTACCTGGCGTATTGCCTGAAAAATCCTGCCCGCTTCTTTTACCCGCTCCGGGGCATTGGAATTGGGGTGATACAGGCCCCCGATGTGCTGCCCGACGGGCGCATCGACATGTGCGACGATTGTCCCGATATGTGCGTGTACGAAGGTAAGCTGGTGAACTCCTGCCGCCTGGATGAATGCCGCATGTTTGGTGGGCTGCTGCACCTGAGCGTGGTAAACAACGAGGCCAAAGAAATGCTGGAGGAATACCGCTCCAGCATGGTGCTCCAGGAGGCACCGGTGAAGTGATTGTGGTAAAAGACACCCTAAAATTGATAAAAGAAGGGGATTGCCTTCCCGTTGACAGGTTACAGGCCCGGCTTTTATACTGTGGTGGTTAGTTTTCAGTGCAAGGTGGTCTTTTGATCACCTTGCTTTTTCACCTTCCGCCTATTCGCCTCCTGTTTCTGCGGGGCCCTGCTAATGCCTGCCGGAGGGGGTAAATAATTATCCCCCATAAGGCACTATTTTCCCACCCGCCTACAACCATATAATCAAACCTTTATCTTTGCGCCTTAATGAACATCTTAGTAAGGCAGGCGAGAATCATAGATCCCTCATCGCCTTTCCATCTACAGACTGCCGACCTGCTTATTGAAAACGGAGTCATTACCTCCCTGGAACCTTCCATTTCCGGCAGGGCCGACCAGATCATCGATATTCCCGGACTGCATGCCTCCCCCGGTTGGGTGGATGTGTTTGCGCACTTCTGCGACCCCGGCTTAGAGTTCAAGGAAACCCTGGAAACAGGGACGGCAGCCGCTGCCGCCGGCGGCTATACCGATGTGATGGTAATTCCCAATACAGCCCCGGTAGTGCACAACAAAGCCACGGTGGAATACATCGTGCAGAAGAGCCGCTACCTGCCGGTTTCGGTGCACCCCATTGGCGCCATTACCAAAAACACTGAAGGCAAAGAACTGGCCGAGATGTACGACATGCACTCCAGCGGCGCGGTAGCATTCAGCGACGGCACGTGCAGTATACAGTCTTCTGGCCTGCTGCTCAAAGCCCTCCAGTACCTTCGAGCCGTGGACAAGGTCATTATCCAGCTTCCCGACGACAGGGCCATAAATCCCGGTGGCCTGATGAACGAAGGTGTGGAATCCACCCGCCTGGGCCTGCCCGGACGGCCGGCCATTGCCGAAGAACTCATGATCGCCCGTGACATAGAGCTGGTTAAATACACGGGCTCGCGCCTGCATTTTACCGGCATCTCAACGGCCAAGTCGGTGGAGTTGATCCGCCAGGCTAAAAGCGAAGGCCTGGACGTTACCTGCTCGGTGACGCCTTACCACCTGTACTTCTGCGATGAAGACCTCCGGGAGTACGACACGAACCTGAAGGTGAACCCTCCCCTGCGCCCCGCAGCCGACCGCCAGGCCTTACAGCAGGCAGTGTTGGATGGCACCATCGATTGCATTGCCTCGCACCACCTGCCGCAGGACATCGATAACAAGGTGTCGGAGTTTGAGTACGCCAAATACGGCATGACCGGCCTGCAGACGGCCTTTGCCATCGTGCGCACGGCCGTTCCCCGGCTTACACCGGAGCGCCTGGTGGAATTGTTCGCTACGGCCCCGCGCCGGATATTCGGGCTGGCCGGAGGTGAGATAAATCAAGGAAGCAGAGCCCGCATGTCATTCTTTGCACCGGATGCAAATTGGACTTTTGACACGAACCGGTCCCGGTCGGCCAATTCCCCTTTCCTGGGAAAGGCTTTCACCGGAGCACCGTTGGGCATTATTAATCAAGACAAGCTATTTTTGAACCAATAAGAACTGTTTATGGAAGAAAGAAAACCGGTTACACATGTTACTGCTGGACTGATCATTGCGGCTTTGCTCGTAGTCTACTCTATTATCGTCCAGTTTATGGGCCTGGCTCAGAACCAATACCTGGGCCTGTTGCAATACGCACTGATCATCGGCGGCCTGATCTATTTTGTCACTCAGTGGGGTAAGGCGCACGATTATACCCTGAGCTTTGGAAACCTGTTTGCCTATGGGTTCAAATCCACGGCGGTATTTACCATCATCAACATTGTGTTCCTCATTATATTTTTCCTGGTATTTCCCGAAATGAAGGAAAAGTCATTCGAGATGGCGCGTGAGCAGATGGAGAAGAACCCGAATGTTTCGGAAGACCAGATCGAGCAGGGCATCGACATTGCCCGTAGGTTCTTCTGGGTGGGCCTGATTGGTGGAACTATGTTTTTCATGATCCTTATCGGTGCCATTGGCTCCCTGATCGGGGCTGCAGTGACCAAAAAACGTCCCAATAATCCTTTTGACCAAGTAAGAGCGTAATGGATATATCGATTGTTGTTCCCCTGTTTAATGAAGAAGAGTCGCTACCGGAACTCACCGCGTGGATAAAGAAGGTATGTGATGCTAACCAGTACTCGTACGAAATCATCCTGATCGATGACGGCAGTACCGATGACTCCTGGAAGGTGATCGAGTTCCTGAGGTCGGGGGATCCTAACATTAAAGGCATCAAATTCCAGCGCAACTATGGCAAGTCCGCGGCACTGAATGAAGGCTTCAAGGCCGCTAAAGGTGAAGTTGTCATTACCATGGATGCCGATCTGCAGGACAGCCCCGACGAAATACCAGAACTGCGCCGCCTGATTGTTGAAATTGGATATGATATGATCAGCGGGTGGAAAAAGGTGCGATATGATAATACCCTGACGAAGAACATCCCCTCGAAGTTCTTTAATGCTGCTACCCGTAAAGTATCCAAGATACACCTGCACGATTTCAACTGCGGGTTGAAGTCTTACCGTAAAAAGGTGGTCAAGAGCATCGAAGTTTACGGGGAGATGCATCGCTATATTCCTGTCCTGGCTAAATGGGCCGGCTTCCGGAAGATTGGGGAAAAAGTGGTGGAGCACAGGGCCCGTAAATACGGTACCACCAAGTTTGGATGGGAACGATTTGTCAATGGTT
The DNA here is from genome assembly GCA_036404975.1 of Chitinophagaceae bacterium. Lineage (GTDB taxonomy): Bacteria > Bacteroidota > Bacteroidia > Chitinophagales > Chitinophagaceae > Flavisolibacter. Next base: position 4,390 of record DASWYM010000157.1, on the reverse strand, counting down.
TCCTGGACCTGCTGTCCATCACATTTGTAGGTAAGTTCTCCAAGCGGCCCATGCACTTCTTTGGCCTGTGGGGCTCGATCTTCTTTTTTATCGGTGCACTGATCACTTTTGTCCTGATCCTTTCCAAGATCATCGACCCTGTCGAGGTATCCATCACCAATAAACCCGGGTTTTACCTGGCCCTTGCGGCCCTGATTATGGGGATGCAGCTGTTCCTGGCCGGCTTTATATCGGAACTGGTGGTTCGCAATGCCCCTGGCCGCAACTTTTACCTGATCGAGGAGAAAATAGGATTGTAATGCAGAAGCGAGTGGTGATTATAGGGCCCGCGTATCCCCTGCGCGGCGGCCTGGCAACTTTTGACCAGCGACTGGCGCAGGAGTTTGGTGCGGAAGGAACCAGCTGTGAAATTGTGTCGTTCTCGCTTCAATACCCTTCACTCCTTTTCCCCGGTAAGACCCAATATAGTACGGACGAGGCTCCCAAAGATATTACCATCCGCTCATTGATCAACTCGGTCAACCCGGCCAACTGGCTCCTGGTGGGTAACATGCTCCGGGATGAAAGACCTGATATTGTAGTGGTCCGTTTCTGGATTCCTTTTATGGGGCCGGCATTGGGTACCATCCTTCGGCGAATTAAGAAGAACGGGCACACCAAAGTGATCTGCATTGCCGATAATGTAATCCCTCACGAGCGCCGCCCCGGCGACAAAGCCTTTACCCGCTATTTCCTGAAAGCCTGCGATGGCTTTATTACCATGAGCGATAAAGTGCTAAAGGACCTGCGGCTGTTTGAGCAGTCGAAGCCTGCCGTACTGGTACAGCACCCCCTTTACGACACTTTTGGCGAGCGCATGGACCAGGGAGCTGCCCGCGAAAAGCTGGGCCTGGGCAAAGAGGGCAAGCTGGTGCTGTTCTTTGGCTTTATCCGCCACTACAAGGGACTGGACCTGTTGCTGCAAGCGATGAACGATACACGTATCCGGCAGGAAGACATAAAGCTGCTTGTAGCCGGTGAGTTCTACGAAGATGAGAAGCTGTACCACCAGCTGATCGCGCAGTATAACCTGGCGGACCGGGTCATCCTCCGTAGCAATTTTATACCTGACTCCGAAGTGCGGTATTATCTCTGCGCGGCCGATGTGGTGGTTCAGCCTTACCGCAATGCCACCCAGAGTGGCGTCACCCCCCTGGCTTACCACTTTGAAAAGCCCATGATCGTAACCAATGTGGGCGGTCTGCCTTCGCTGGTGCCCCACGAAAGGGCAGGCTTGGTTTGTGAGCCGGAACCTTCTTCTATAGCCGACGCCCTGCTGCGGTTCTACCAATTAGGCGAACAGTATTTTATTCCTCATCTTCGCACAGAAAAACAAAAGTACGCCTGGAGCAACCTGACAGGTGCTGTCTACAAACTGGCAGAGGAAATCGGGTAAAAGGTTATGGCCGCTAGTTCCGGGCAAAAGGAATATAATCCCGCTAAGAACAAATGATCTACAGAAGCAAAGCGCCTTTACGTATAGGACTGGCGGGCGGCGGAACCGACGTTAGCCCTTACAGTGATCTATACGGGGGCACCATCCTGAATGCTACAATATCCCTGTACGCACATGCCTCCATTGAGCCTTTGGCTGACAGGAAGATCATCCTGGAAGCTAATGACCGCGACGAGCATGAGGAGTACGATCTTATGGACGCACTGCCCATCAACGGGCACCTGGACCTGCTGAAGGGGGTTTTTAACTCGGTCTGCAAGGATTATGGCAGCGGAGGTTGTGGCTTTAGATTGTCCACCTTTGTGGATGCACCGGCCGGCTCAGGATTGGGCACTTCCTCTACCCTGGTGGTGGCTATTATCGGGGCCTTTGCCGAGATGATGCGCCTGCCCCTGGGGGAATACGACATTGCCCATTATGCCTACGAGATCGAGCGGAAGCAGCTAAACCTGGCAGGTGGTAAGCAGGACCAGTATGCCGCTACTTTCGGCGGCGTGAACTTTATGGAGTTCTATGCGGATGACAAAGTCATTGTCAATCCCCTGCGCATCAAAGAGCAATACCTCTTTGAGCTGGAGAACAACCTGATGCTTTATTATACTTCGACGAGCCGCGAATCGGCCCGTATCATTGAGCAGCAATCCCAGAATGTGCTGGATAAAAAGGAAAAGTCTATCGAGGCCATGCACCAGTTGAAGGAGCAGGCCCAGATGATGAAGGAAGCCCTGCTGAAGGGCAAGCTGAACGAGTTTGGTGAGATCCTGGACTATGGCTACCAGCAGAAAAGAAGAATGGCCGAGGGCATCTCCAATCCCCTGATGGAGGAGATCTACGATACGGCGAAAAAAGCCGGGGCATCGGGCGGTAAGATATCGGGTGCGGGTGGCGGTGGCTTTATGATCTTTTACTGCCCGGGCACTACCAAGTACCGGGTGATCAAGAGCCTGGAAAAGTTCGGGGGACGCCAGCGCAACTACCAGTTCGTGGAGCACGGGCTGAAGACATGGACTATCTAAAGAAGGTAATTACCAATTGATATGATGAACAAGATAAAAGATATTATCAGGGCTTCTATTTCTGTTAAAGAGCAGGTCCTGGAGAATGAAGAGTTATTGGCTATTGTAGCCCAAACGGCAGACGCTATAGTGGCTGCTTTACAGGCCGGCAACCGTATTTACTTCTGTGGTAATGGCGGCAGTGCGGCCGATGCCCAGCACCTGGCGGCGGAGTTCAGCGGCCGGTTTTATACCGACAGGAAGGCCCTGCCCGCCGAGGCCCTGCACTGCAACACGTCGTACCTGACAGCGGTGGCCAACGACTACAGCTATGACGTGGTATATGCCCGCCTGATTGACGGCATTGGCGAGCCGGGTGACGTGCTGGTGGGATTGTCTACATCAGGCAATTCGGCCAATATTGTCAAGGCTTTCGAAGTGGCCCGGAGCAAAGGGATTGCTACCGTAGGCTTTACCGGCCTGAGTGGCGGGCTCATGAAAGAACTGAGTGATTACCTGGTCAACGTACCCTCACTGGACACTCCTCGTATACAGGAGAGCCACATTATGCTGGGACATATTATATGCCAACTGGTAGAAGAAACGTATTTCGCCGTATCATGATACAGGAAGCAATCATCCTTGCCGGGGGCCTGGGTACCAGGCTAAGAGAGGCAGTTCCCGACTTGCCTAAGTGCATGGCCCCGGTAGCAGGCCGTCCTTTCCTGTCGTACGTTATAGACACTTTACGCATGCAGGGAGTACACCATTTTATTCTCTCGCTTGGGTATAAGGCAGAAGTTATAGAATCCTACCTTAAAGAGCACTACCCTACTCTCGATTATACCATAGCGCTGGAGGAAGAGCCACTAGGAACAGGGGGCGCTATACGGCTGGCCCTGAAAAGTGCCCGCACCAATGACGTGCTGATCGCAAATGGCGATACCCTCTTTAAGGTGGATGTGGCGGAGCTGGCGTCTTTTTATCAGCAAAAAGGCGCCAAGTGCCTGCTGGCCCTGAAGCCCATGCAACGCTTTGATCGTTACGGGGTGGTGGAACTGGACGGAGATGGAAGGATCACTTCCTTCAAGGAAAAGCAGTACTATGCCGAGGGGTTGATCAACGGGGGTATTTATCTCCTGAACAGGCAGAAGTTCTTTACTTACCCCTTTCCCGAAAAGTTCTCCTTCGAAAAGGACTACCTGGAGCGCTATTATGGTGAGGGTATCTTTTACGGCGTGCCGCAGAATGGTTATTTTATCGATATCGGTATTCCGGGCGATTACAACAAAGCCCAGGAAGACCTGCGCCCCGGCGTGCTGGACCTGAGTGCCGTAGATAAATCCTGGGCCCTGTTCCTCGACCGCGATGGCGTGATCAACAACGAGCGCCTGAACAACTATGTGCTGCACTGGGAGCAGTTCATCTTTAGCGAAGGGGTACTGAAAGCCTTTAAGACCCTGAGCGAGCGTTTCGGCCGGATCTTCATCGTCAGCAACCAGCGCGGCGTAGGCAGGGGACTGATGACCGAACAAACGCTGTTGGAGATTCACGCCGAAATGAAAAAAGAGGTGGAAGAGGCCGGCGGGCACATTGACCAGATCTATTATTGTACTGCGGTAGACAACAAGCATCCCCACCGCAAGCCCAACCCGGGCATGGCCTGCCAGGCACTGCGGGAGTTCCCTGAGGTTGACCTGGATAAGGCCATTATGGTAGGCAACAAGCCCAGTGATATGCGCTTTGGCAGGGCCGCCGGTATGTTCACGGTGTTCCTGAGAACGACTAACCCGGACCAGCCTTTCCCGCACCCGGATATAGATCTCAGGTTTGATAACCTGTTGGAGTTCGCTGCCGCCCTTCAATCTTAGGATAATTTTTGATTTTTTTTGTCGTTCTT
>DASWYM010000156.1:0-3702 GCA_036404975.1 Chitinophagaceae bacterium | reverse complement strand
AAACCCTGCAACCAAACTTGTAAACTCCCATACATCTACACCCAACTTTAAACTTGAAACCTTAAACTCTAAAACGTCCCCGTATGCGGCTCAAACTCACCGGAGTAATGCCCAGGTAGTTGGCAATAAAGTGTTGGGGTATGCGCTCGATGATCTTCTTTTTGTCGCTTTGCAGCAGGGCCTCGTAGCGCTCTTCGGGACTGAGCATCAGCAGGCCCACCATGCGCTCCTCCAGCCCCATGGCCAGGTACTCGGCCATCAGGCGGCCGAAGCGTTCCCACGCGTGGCTCTGATCATAGAGTTTTTTCAGCACCGTATAGGAGAATACCAGCAGGCGGCAATCCGTCAGCGCCTCTATGCTCAAAAGCGAGGGTTTGCCGGTGATGCAAGAGATGTAGGAAGCAACAAAGTGGTTTTCGAAATAAAAGTAGGTGGTCCGCTCCTCGCCCTCCCGGGTATAGAAATGCCGCATAGAACCTTCGAGCAAAAAGCCGATGGTGTCGCTTCTCTTTCCCTCCTTCGCGAGGTACTCATGCTTTTTCATTGCCACCACCTCCAGGTGCGGCAGCAGCAGCTGCCAATCCTCCTCGCCCAGGGGCAAAAAGCGGTGAATAGCCTTCCGCATGGTCGCCAACTCTTCATTATATACTTCCGGGTCAATCATACCAGTAGCTTTTCAGCCGCACTAAATTAGGATACTGTAATATAAGTGTCGCTGAAACTCCTGCTCTAAGCTCAGGAAGTTGAAACTGAGCCTCCAAAAAATAGATCTTCATGTTTACATGATTTTTTGCAGCAACGGTCACTCAGGCCAGCTGTAATAAGAAAAACACCATCTTCCGAGGAGTGTTCAATTAGTTAATTGATACAGTTTATGGAATACTACCGAAATGCCCATCTTAATGTTCTTCCTTCCCAACAATCAACGATACATCATAAATTTTACTGGCTTGAGAAGCGTAGGATTGGTAGGGTGAATTGGAATCCAGTACTGGGCCTTCAAGATAAAGTGTAGCGCTGATGCACAAAGCCGTCTTTATGTTTTAGCCTATTTCAGGCTAATACACATCTATAAATAATGTATTATATTGGCGCAAAATTCTACCTGGATATGAGGAAATTTATCTTTACCCTATCGTTATGTATGCTTTGCATGGCTTCATTCAGCCAAAAAGAAAGTTGCCGGACTATTTCAAAAAGCATTCGTACGAATGAAAGCCTTATTCCTAAATATTTAGATACTGCCGCCAATAGAGGACTTGCAGACAATTACCTTTTATGGAATAATGGTGCAAATCTCAAAGTGAAGATAATATCGGGCAGTGAAGCTATTAAGAGTAAAGTAAAAACACTGGCCACGCAATGGGAAACCTATGCCAATGTAAAATTTGAGTTTGTCAATAGTGGTTACGCGCATATCCGTGTACTTTTGAACGATAGGGATGGTCACTGGTCTTATATAGGCTCCGATTGTGATGAAATACCACAGTCACACCATACGATGAATTTAGACACCACTGATCTGACTACCTCCGTTAATTGGAGCCGAGTTGTACTTCATGAATTTGGACATGCTTTAGGCTTATTGCATGAACATGAAAGTCCTATTTCAGGAATCTTATGGAATAAGCAAAAAATGTATGAAGAGTATGCCAAAACACAAGGATGGAGTAAAGAGGAAATAGACGAACAATTATTCAGTACCTATGATGAATCGTTTACAAATGGAACATCCTATGACAGGAATTCTATCATGCACTATCCCATCTCAACCTGGCAGACACTAAATGGATATTCCGTGCCCTGGAATACCAACCTATCAACTGCAGATAAGTCTCTTATAGCAGCACTTTATCCCAAAAAAGGTCAAAGAACAAACGAAGTTACCCGTGTTTATATATCCAATTTCAATAAGATCGATATTGAAAGTAATGATCAAAAAGGTGGGCTCTCCATTTTCCCATCTTTTGATATGACAGTATTAGGCAATAGCGGCAAGGTAGTAATGGTTGTAGAGTTTTATGACAGCAAAGGAAATCCTTTGGAAGATAGTGATGGCTTATATCGAATGGGAGAACAAGTGTCGACACTAAAAACAATTTATGCTCTGGCAGGAAGAAAAGTAAGTTATAACAAAGGGGCAAAAAAGGATTTTGAATTCTTTATCCCTTATGATCAGGTAGAATTACCCTCAGGAGAAAATAAATTTCTTGTACGTTTTCGGGTACTTACAAAAATGTCTTCTGGTAAGTATAAAACCTTTGTGACATCAAAAGTTTTTTCCAATTCCCTTCCTATCAAATAATTCCAATTATACCTGTCTAACTGAATCAACTGTGTTTACCTCTGTATATCGCATCAGCACCCGGCTGTTTCCATGGTTCTATTGCCACTTTTCTAAAAAACGAGCCAGCCCACCTACGAACTATCATAGATTACGATACCGATCTGCCTGAAACTCAATGCTACGCCCTCTTTTATAGGATTTCACCTTATGCACCTGCCCTTCTCCCATCTGAAGCCGCAGCCACCCCCGGGTGACGCCCTGCTAACAGTATGGCAATAGCGCTCCAATAGTACTGCAATAGTACTGTAATAGTACCCTTATAGTACCTTTTGCTATGTACGGTATCCCTACTATTGCAGTGCCTCTGCAAGGCTTTTAATAGGGTATTACCCTGCTGTCTCCAGGCTGATGGCGCCGGAAACGCGCCTATGTTTATGTGCCCGTTCTATAAGGCCCATAGGCGGATGCCCGGCAGAACATTGATACTTCTCCCAAATAAAAACGCCGGGATCAAAAGACCCCGGCGTAGAAAAAAGTATTAAGTAGTGGGTTATTTCAGCGTCTTCAACCCCTTGGTGGCTGCCGGTGAGGTAGCCTCCATCAGGCTGATGGCATAGCCACCACCCGGGGCCACGAACTGCGACAGCTTGCTCTTGCTGGTCACCACCACCTTGCGGATGGTGTAGGCCTGCGGGTTGGTCTTGTAGTGGGCATCTTTGGCATCGGCATAGATAGTAGCCACGTACTTCTTGCCGGGATCCAGGAAGCTGAAGTTAATGCTGGAAGTGCGCGCATTATCGCCGCCTACGCTTCCCACGAACCAGTTGTTGGTGCCCTTGGCCTTGCGGGCAGCGGTTACATATTGGCCGGGTTCGGCCTCCAGGTACTTCGAGTCGTCCCAGTCAACGGCCACGTCCTTGATGAACTGGAAGGCGTCCAGGAAGCGGTTGTAGTTCTCGGGCAGGTCGGCCGCCATCTGCAGCGGACTGTAGAGGGTCACATACAGCGCCAGCTGGTTAGCCAACGTGCTGTTCACATGCGACTTATTATCGGGGTTCAGCTTCGAAATGTCCATCTCGAAGATACCGGGCGTATAATCCATCGGTCCACCGATCAGGCGGGTAAAAGGCAGCACCGTTACGTGGTTGGGCTTGGAGCCGCCAAAGGCCTGGTACTCGGTACCACGGGCCGACTCATTGCCAATGAGGTTGGGCCAGGTGCGGGCAATACCGGTAGGACGCACCGCCTCGTGGGCATTGACCATCACCTGGTACTGGGCGGCCTTTTCAAGGGCGTACTGGTAGTGGTTCACGATCCACTGGCTATAGTGGTTCTCCCCACGCGGCAGGATATCACCTACGTAGCCGCTCTTGACCGCGTTATAGCCATTGGCCTTCATAAACTTATAGGCGGTA
>DASWYM010000155.1:0-3359 GCA_036404975.1 Chitinophagaceae bacterium | reverse complement strand
CCTCCGCCACTGAGCCACTTCCGGTGCGCCCCAAGCCTGATGTGCAGGTCCACATCCTCACCGGTTATATGCAGCTCCTCAATTTCGAGTGCATCCAGCTTATCTTTTATGTCTTCGATCTCCTTTTGCACCGTTTTCCATTTAGTCACCGGATCGTCTTCCCGCAGGTAACAGGCTTCAATGATCTGCTCCCAGTACTCTTCCAAAGTAAGACCCGCCTCCTCCGCCATGGAGGGTGTGCCGTAGAGGCAAAGGGACCAGGACAAGTTTCCTTCCTGCTCTTTTTGCTCCCGCATCTTCATGTAGGGCGCGCGGGCGCTGTTCATCCTGCTGATCCGGGAGGCAGGTATCCCTTCCAGGTAATGAATGTCCGGCTCGGAAACAATAAACAGGATGTGATCGGTGGCCTCCACAATGCCCTGCCAGTAAGGCTTCGCGAAGAAGGATATCTGCTCTTCCGAGCCCAGTTGCAGCAGCAACCGGGGAAGGCTTCCCTCCCGGGTATTGTCCGGCTGATAGCCGGGGATCAAGTTTCCTCCTGCCGCATAGATCTCTTCCGCAATCGCCAGGAACAGGTCTTTGGTGCACTCCTGCCCCACCAGGAATACGGTATCTCCCTTATGGATGCCCTTCCCGTTATTCAGGGCATAGTGTACCATGACCTGCGCATAATTCTTCAACAGGCTTTTTTCCAACTTTATCATATGGCTTTCGATTTCAAGCAAGCGAAGTTAGGCACCAGAGGGTAATGAACATCGGTTTAGCGCATTCACCAGGTGGGTAGACAACGTGCCCCGTGCAAATAGGAGGAGCGAATGAGTGGAGTGGGGTTTATAACGCAGGGTTCGGCCATAGAACCCGGGGCTGTTATTAATCCACATATAAGGTTTTTTCTTTTGTTTGAACAGCTTAAAAAAGAAGGGTAAGTAGAAACAAACCCTTGTAGTGCATAATCACGTACACATGAGAAAACATTTTCGAATACAAGAAGGGTTGGATGCCTGTAATACCACCTACACCTTATAATGTGGTTCGGAAGATTTATCCTTTTTCAGCATCGCCCACTGTATCATTCATTACCAGGGTGCATGCACCTCCAGCTTTATACGGATCCTGATCAGCTACTGCACATGCCACTAGTTCATAGGCAAACGAAAACCGCTGTTCACTTGTTCTGCAAGCCCGTGAACAAGTTGTCATGGTTCAGCAACCTCAGGCAGCAGGATAAGCTGGATAAAGTTCCGGGTGGACAAATATTTATGGGCCACTTTCCGGATATCCCTGGAATTAACCTTATTTAAATACCGATCATACTTATTCACTTCGTTCAGATCAGCTTGATTCTGGAACTGGCCAGTCAGGTAAGCCAACCAAAACTGGTTGGTTTTTAATCCTGTCTGACGGGAACGCTGTTCTTCAGAAATAAATTTCTTCACATCTTTTTCATCCGCCCCTTTTTTCTGCAGCCGGCTTATTTCATCAAGGGTGGCGGCTATCAGCTTGTCTACATTCTGCGGGGCGCAGGCAAACGAAATGCTCACGTCATACCGTGGCGCCGGAAACAGGCTGTAACCCACAGAGGCCGAGGGGGTATAAACTCCTCCTTCCGCTTCACGCAGGCGCTCGGTCAGCCGGATTTTCAACACTTCTTCGAGGCCCTCCATATGGATGTTCTCTTTCAGGTTGTAGGAGTAATCGCCACTGAATACCAGTTGAACGACGGCCTTGTTTTCCGTTCCTTTAAATACGGTCTTCCTGATCTGCCCCGAAGGCACCCTTATGCCCAGGTCACGCCCCTTTTCTTTCCTGTGGATAGAAGGCAGGGAGCCGAGGTAGGTTTCCAGCAGGGGTCGGATAGTGGCTTCATCAATGTTGCCCACAAACAGGAAGGTAAAATCGGAAGCATCGGCAAAACGTTCCTGGTAAATTTCAAATGCGCGCGTCATCGATATTTGATCGGCCTTTTCAACTGTTGGGCCCGTGCGCCGCACATGATAATTGCTTAATACGGCATTGGCGGTATCACTGAAAACACTGTTGGGATTATTGGCGCGGTTAACCAGGCTGCTCTTGAAATTGGAAACAAGTCCCTTGAAGATGGCGCTGTCGATCCGTGGCCGGGTAAAAAACAAATGCACCAGTTGCAGGGCGGTTTCCAGGTCGGCCGGGGCAGCCGAGCCATTGATCCCTTCAAAGCGTTCGGAGATATAGGGTGAGATACTGACGATCTTACCGGCGAGGAGTTTGGGAAGCTCAATGGCGTTGAAGCCGGCCACACCGCTGCTCGCTATAATACCGGTAGCGTTTACGGCCGATTGAAAATCGGAGTCGCTGTACAGGGAAGTCCCTCCCGGGCTGAAGGAGCTGAACCGGATCTCATCATTCTTAAAACTGGTCGGCTTTAAGATCACCTTGACTCCGTTATGAAGGGTGAGCTCTTTTATGCCCAGGAATTTAATGTCTCTTTCGCTGGTAATTTTGCCCCGCTGGGGAACCTGGGGCATCAGCAACTTGCCGGAAATATTGTCGTTGTAAGCCACCAGCTCGGTCTGCGCCACATGGCTGAACCATTGCACCACATCTTGTTCCGACGGCAAGCTGTCCTTTTGGTTTTCGGGTGCCAGGATCAGGATATCCCTGTTCACAGGCGTGTAATACCGGGTCGCCAATGCATTCACCTCGTCCAGTGTGATACCCGGCAGGGTGCTTTTATAGAACTGGTATTCATAATCCGGCCCCGGAGCAGCCTCCCCCCTCAAAAACAACTTCAGGTATTTCTCCACATAAATGCTGGAATGGGTTTTATCCTTTTCCTTGTACCGTGACCCATAATAGTTCTGAAGGGATTGCTTCATGCGGTCCAGCTCAGTTTGGGTAAAGCCGAATTTCTTTACGCGTTCTGTTTCGGTAAATACCGCCTTCAGGCCCTTTTCCAGCTGTCCCGGCTTCACAGCCGCTACAATGGAGGCCGCATCCATACCGGCCATAAAGCCGCCAATAGAGCTTCCTCCCTGCAGAAACGGCGGATGCTCCTGCTTGCTCAACTCACCGATGCGGGTCGCCATCATATTGTTGAACAGGGTTCTTATCATCGTGGCTCTCAGGTCGTCGGTGGTTTTCATTTCCGCCGCGGGGTGCTTCATCAGTACCTGGATCACGGTGGTGGTGTGTTCCGGGTCGGTCACCACCTTATATTGGTTGTTCCCATTCAGGGGCACCTGGTAGGTTTCTCTTTTTACAAGCATAGTCGGAGTCTTCAGGTCCGAAAACTTTTCCCGCACCATTTTTTCCATGGCATCCACATCAATATCGCCGACAACGATCAGCGCCTGCAGATCGGGCCGGTACCACTTTTTATA
>DASWYM010000154.1:0-5448 GCA_036404975.1 Chitinophagaceae bacterium | reverse complement strand
TTACCACAAGCCCAGCAATACGCTGAAAAGTATACCTCCCCCGAAGACGACCTGCTCCGCGAGGTGGCGGAGTATACCCTGGCGCATCACCCCAAGGCTCACATGATCAGCGGTCACCTGCAGGGCAAGCTCCTCGAAATGGTCTCCTGCATGATCCGCCCGCGGCGGGTCCTGGAGATCGGCACTTTTACCGGCTACAGTGCATTGTGCCTGGCCAAGGGCCTGGCCAGTGATGGACTGTTGCATACGATCGAGGTGCGCCAGGAGGACGCCGACCGGGCGCAGGCCTTTTTTAATCGGTCACAATACAGTCAAAAGATAATTTTACACGTCGGTGAAGCGTTACCTATAATCGACGAACTGGAAGAAACATGGGATTTGGTTTTTATTGATGCCGACAAGGCAGGATATATAGATTATTTTAAGAGTGTTTTGCCCAAACTGCGGCAAAACGGGTTTATTTTCGTGGATAATGTGCTCTTTCATGGTCAGGTGTTCAGTGAACCGGTCAAAGGTAAAAATGCGAAAGCCATCCAGGCTTTTAATGATTTTGTGCAGGGCCGAACCGATGTAGAAAAAGTATTACTGCCTGTGCGCGACGGGATACTCCTGATAAGAAAGCCATAATCGATCATCCTTTAGAACCTAAAAAGCATCCAATGAAAAAACTTTGGTTACCCTTATTCCTGGTCGTGTGCTCGGCCTTTACCTCAGCACTAGCACAGTCCTCCGCCACCATCCGGGAATACATTGAAACCTACAGGGAACTGGCCATCGAAGAAATGCAGCGCACGGGAGTGCCGGCCGCTATTACCCTGGCCCAGGGCATCCACGAGACCGGTGCCGGCCAAAGTAACCTGGTACGCAAATCCAACAACCACTTCGGCATTAAGTGCAAGAGCGAATGGAAGGGCGAGAGCGTGTCGCACGACGACGACGCCCGCGGCGAGTGCTTCCGCAAGTACGACGACCCCGCTGAATCTTACCGCGATCACTCCGACTTCCTCAAATACCGCAAGCACTATGCGTTCCTGTTCGACCTGGAACCTACCGATTACGAAGGCTGGGCCTATGGCCTGAAGAAAGCCGGTTACGCCACCAACCCCAAATATCCCCAGATCCTCATCAAGATCATCAAAGATTACAACCTGCAGGAGTATACGCTCATCGCCATGGGCAAAAAGCACTTCGAAGAGAAGTGGGCGAAGACCGACGACATCATAACCCCCGCGGAAGTTTATAATGCCACCAAGTATCCTTCCGGTGTGTTCAAGATCAACGAGACCAACGTGGTGATGGTGCCAAAGGGCACGCCCTTCCTGGCCGTGGCCGACAAGCACAACGTGTCGCTGCGCCGCCTCTTCGACTTTAATGATATGGAGCCGGTGGAAGTGGCCGAACGCGATATGCTGATCTACCTGCACCGCAAGCGCAAGACGGGTGACAACGAGTTTCACAAAGTAGCCCCGGGAGAATCGCTGTACGATATTGCCCAGAAAGAAGGTATCCGCCTCGAGAGCCTGCGCAACCTGAATATGCTCTCCGGGGACGCCCAGCCCGAAGTAGGAGAGACCCTTTACCTGAAAGGCCATGCGCCCACGGCTCCCCGCCTGGCTTCGGCCCGCCAGTCCATCGCGTACAGGCCCTCCAATGCCGTCAGCGTATCGGAGAACTATGCACGCACAAGCTCCGAAAAGTATATCTTGCACACCGTGCAGCCCAAAGAGACCGCTTATGGTATTTCCAAAAGGTACGACGTCAGCGTAGAGGAATTACTGGAATGGAATGGAATGGAAGGCACAGCACTTAAGATCGGACAACAATTACGCATTTTCAAAAAGCCGGGTAATGCCACAAATTAAGGTACACGACAAAACGTTTGACACTTATCTATCGGAAGAGACTATACAGAGCAAAATAAAGGAAATGGCCGAAGCCATCAGCAGGGACTATGCCGGCAGGCGCCCCCTGTTCGTGGCCATCCTCAACGGCTCGTTCATGTTCGCCGCCGACCTGTTCAAGAACCTCACCATCGAGGCGGAGATCTCGTTTATCAAACTGGCGTCTTATAAAGGCATGAAGTCCTCCGGTTCGGTCATCACGGCCATCGGGCTGGACGAGGACCTGTACAACCGCGACGTGGTCATCATCGAAGACATCGTCGACACGGGCCGCACCCTGCATAAGTTCATTCCCAGCCTGGAGCACCAGCAACCCTCGTCGCTGAAGATCGCCACCCTGCTGCACAAGCCCGAAGCCATCGTGCACCCCCTGACCCTGGACTACGTGGGCTTCTCGATCCCCAACAAGTTCGTCCTCGGTTATGGCCTCGACTACGACGGCCTGGGCCGCAACCTGAAGGAGATTTACCAACTGGTGCCCTCCGAATAACTTTGTCACTGAGCTTTATACTATATACTCATGGCCAGCCTTTCCCGGCTGGCCTTTTTCTTTTGGTGCTTCCGGAGCGAAGAAACCTATAAACCGTAGTCTCCGTCCTGCCGTCCGTACGGGTCGGAGGGGGCGTTGAATCCAAAGGTCCCCTTGTCTTTTACGGCCGGGAAACCTGCGGGAAACCTAATCCTGACGCCCAGGTGACGCCCTGGTAAAGCTATGGTTGTTCCGGGGTTGTTCCGAGGTTGTTCCGGGGTTCTTCCGGGGTTGTTCCGACATAGGTACGGTCGGAACAACCCCGGAACAAGGTCAGTACAACCCCGGCACAAGGCCGGCGGAAACTGGGGATAAGAATAGCGTTTCCTTACTTGCCCTATGGAGTCTCGTGCCCTTTGCCTGGCTTACGGTTGCACGTTTCCCGTCTCCTGGTTTCGCTTACAGGTACGAAAAAGCCCCTCTTGAAGAGGGGCCAAAAACTATGAAGCCGGGTACTATCTTAAGAAAACATCTCCCGCATTTTGTCGAAGAAGGACTTCTGGTTCTTGTCGGGGGCCGGTTTAAAGTTCGGTGACTTGTCCAGCTTTTCCAGGATAGCGCGCTCTTCGGAGGTCAGGTTCTGTGGGGTCCACACATTCACGTGCACGAGCTGGTCACCCTTTTCGTAGCTGTTCACCGCCGGGAAGCCCTTGCCTTTAAGGCGGAACACCTTGCCGCTTTGGGTGCCGGGGGGAATCTTGATCTTGGCGCGCCCGTCGATGGTGGGCACTTCCACCGAGGTGCCAAAGGTGGCCTCGGGGAAAGAGATGTGCAGGTCGTAGGCTACGTTCAGCCCGTCGCGCTGCAGTTCCTTGTGGGGTTCTTCCTCGATGAGGATCACGAGGTCGCCCGGCATGCCGCCGCGCTCGCCCGCATTACCGCGCCCGCTGATATTGAGCTGCATGCCTTCCTGCACGCCGGCCGGGATATCGATGGTGACGGTCTCTTCGCCGTACACCCGGCCCTCGCCCCGGCAGGAGCCGCACTTGGCTGTTATAGTGCTGCCCTCACCGTTACAGGTAGGACAGGTCGTTACGGTCTGCATCTGTCCGAGGAAGGTGCTGGTCACCTTGCGCACCTGGCCGCTGCCGCCGCAGGTGCCGCAGTTCTGGATGCTGCCCTTATCCTTGGCCCCGCTGCCCTGGCAGGTGGAGCAGGGTACGTATTTCTTGACCTTGATGTTCTTGGTCACGCCCTTGGCGATCTCCTCGTAGTTGAGCTTCAGCTTGATACGCAGGTTGCTGCCCCGCGTGCCACGTCCGCGGCGCTGCCCGCCGCCGGGCCGTCCGCCACCGCCAAAGAAGGAGCCGAAGATGTCTTCGCCGAAGATGTCGCCAAATTGGCTGAAGATGTCATCCATGTTCATACCGCCCGGGTGGGCACCACGGCCATTGCCGCTCACGCCCGCGTGTCCGAAGCGGTCGTACTGGGCCCGTTTGTCCTGGTCGCTCAGGATCTCGTAGGCCTCGGCGGCCTCTTTGAACTTCTCTTCCGCCGCTTTGTCTCCAGGGTTACGGTCGGGGTGGTATTGCATGGCTACCTTGCGGTACGACTTCTTGATCTCGTCCGCCGAGGCTCCCTTGCCCACGCCCAGTATTTCGTAATAATCTCTTTTAGCCATGTGTTTGTATGTGGTAACTTGTTTGGTTTTGGAGCAGGGGGCTTATTTACCCACCACCACTTTAGCAAAACGTATAATCTTATCGTTGAGGTAATAGCCTTTCTGTACCTCGGCCACTACTTTTCCTTTCAGCTCCTCGCCGGCATCGATCTCGGTGATGGCTTCGTGCAGGTCGGCATTGAACTCCTGGTGCAGGACTTCCATGGGCTTCAGGCCCTTGGCCCCCAGGGTGTTGCGCAGCTTGGTAAACACCAGTTGCACGCCTTCCTTGATCTGCTGCACGTCGTCGGTGCCTTCCAGCTGCTTCTGGGCCCGGTCGCTGTCGTCGAGCACATCCAGCAATTCGGTGATCACTTCCTTGCCCGCGGTCTGGATGAGTTCCATGCGTTCCTTGGCCGAGCGGCGGCGGAAGTTGTCGAATTCGGCGGCCTGGCGCAGGTATTTATCGTTGAGGTCCTGCACCTGCTGCTTCAGCTTTTCCACTTCGCTTTCATCGGTCAGGGGCTCTTTGAGGTTTTGGGTACCCTCTATATTTTCATCGGTATTAAGGTTGATCCCTACGGTCTCGTCATTTTGTTCAGGTCCTTTGGCATCGTGTTTCTTCATAATCCTACAAAATTGTGTGCAAAGGTAGGGTTGACAAGAATACTGCCAACGGCCTTAAATGGGACAAAATGTCCTTTTGGGCCTGGTTTTCAGGACACGGGGCCGGTGGGGTGGCAGAATTTAAGTAGTTTGCGCCCTGACTATGGAAAAGGTACACCTAAAGCGGAAGATACAGAGCAGAATAGCGAACGGGCATCCCTGGATATTTGCCAACGAAGTGGAGAAGGTGGAGGGCGAGCCCCGGCCGGGAGCCGTAGTGGACGTCTTTTTCCACGACGGCAAATTCGTGGGTAAGGGTTATTTCAACCAGCAGTCGCAGATCATGGTGCGCCTGCTGACCCGCGAACGGAAAGAAGAGGTGAATGAAGCCTTTTTCCTCCACAAGATCAAAGAATGCTGGGCCTACCGCCAGCAGATCGGCTATACCGAGAATTGCCGCCTGGTGTTTGGTGAGGCCGACGGCCTGCCACAGCTCATCATCGATAAGTTCAACGATCATTTTGTGATCCAGACCCTGGCGCTGGGTATCGACCAATGGAAACCCGCCCTGGTGAAGGCCCTGCAAACGGTGTTCCACCCCAAAGGGATCTACGAGCGCAACGATGTGCCTGTGCGCGAACTGGAAGGCCTGCCCCTGCAGAAGGGCTACCTGAGCGAGCCCTTTGACACCAAGATCATCATCAACGAAAACGGGCTGAAGTTCCATGTGGATATAGAAAACGGCCAAAAGACGGGCTATTTCCTCGACCAGCAGGACAACCGAAAGGCCATACAGCACATTGTAAAGGGGG
>DASWYM010000153.1:0-4874 GCA_036404975.1 Chitinophagaceae bacterium | reverse complement strand
CCGCACGAAAACACGCCCGCATTTGGTGTACAGGAAGACGGCATTACGTACCGGCACCGCCCGGGAGCCTATGCCGTGCTTTACAACCAGCAGAGGGAAGTCTGCCTTGTACGAGTGCCTTCGGGCTATGCACTGCCGGGTGGCGGCATTGAACAGGAAGAAGACCGGGAGGAGGCTCTTTTAAGAGAAGTGTACGAGGAGACGGGTTTTGGTGTTGAGCTGGGCGCCTACCTGGGATCGGCCTTCCAGTACAAGCTTTCCGAGGTGGAGGGTTATGTGAAAAAAGAATGCTTTTACTATGCCTGCACATTCACGGCTTTGGAGCGGGAGCCGGTGGAAAAAGATCATTTTCCTGAATGGCTCTCCCCGGCCGAAGCCCTCGCCAGGTTATTGAAAGGACAAGAGGAAGCCCACCATTGGGCGGTGGAAACCTTCCTTTCCACCCACATCATTTCGGAACATTAAAAACTGTTGTACTTTAGTGCCCCTGCAACCAAACTTTTGTCGTGAGCCACTACACTTTCGAAACTGCCCGCTTCGGACTTTCCGATGAGGGCCTCCACCTGCTGCGCAGCGGGCACAATTACAAAACCCTCGCCTACCGCGATATCCGGAGAGCGACCCTGAAAAAGGGCGTAGCCATCAAAAACTGGCTGCTGGTGCTGCTGCTGGGCATCGGCCTAATCTCCTTTGCAGTGTACCAGGCCTCCCATCTTTACCACCTGTTCATGAACCCCGGCGAGCACCAGGTGTCGATAGCGTCGATCCTGCTGCCCGTGCTGCCCCTGCTCCTGGGCAACTACTGTATCTATGTCTCCCTGAAAAGGACCACCATCCTGAAGGTGAAATACCGTGGCGGCAAAGTCAAGCTGCCCCTGGACGAGCTGGTCACCAGTAACGAGTCGGGAGAGTTCACAGCCTTCCTACAGGAAAAGCTGGGTAGCCACTTCGAGGTCGAGGACCATGAGACTGTGGCCGTGTTTTCGACAAATATTTCTTAATACGGGAGCGCCGGCACACGCCCCATCGAAAACTTTTGTAGTTTATCATCCCTGGTAAAGTGCCACTGGTATAAACACCCGGGGCCCAAGCCTAAAATAATGTACTGATGATGGAAGCAGGAATCGCTACCCTCTTACTGATCGTTACCAACTTTATTGTCTCCTTTATAGGATTTAAGAACTATGCCTTTTTCGACCGCTATAGAATGGAGGTGGAGAAAGTGCTGGTCTATAAGGAATACCGGCGGATCATCTCTTCGGGCTTTCTGCACGTAGGCTGGGTACACCTGATCATTAATGTAATCAGCCTCTGGGCCTTTGGCGGTGTGCTGGAAAGCTTTTTAGGTCCCCTGCCCTTCCTGCTTATTTATTTTGCCGGCCTGGTGGGCGGCGAAGGGCTCTCCCTTTGGGTACACCGGAATAACGGCAGCCACAGCTCGGTGGGCGCCTCGGGTGCCATCGGTGCAGTGATCTTTGCTGCCATAGCCCTATTCCCCGGCATGAAGATCGGTTTCTTTTTACTCCCAATCGGCATACCCGCCTGGATCTATGGTTTCCTGTACGTACTCTATTCGATTTACGGCATACAATCCAAACAGGACAATGTCGGCCACGAAGCCCACCTGGGCGGGTCGTTAACCGGTATGCTTCTCGCGCTTCTGTTTCAACCGGAGGCACTGAGCTATAACCTGCTCCCCATTGCGCTGATTACCGTGCCTTCCCTGGTCTTTCTTTTCCTGATCATCCGGCGCCCGCACCTGCTGCAGGCCGGCACTTTGTTCCGTAAAAGGAGTCATCACTATTCCATTGACCACCGGTTCAATGCCGACAGGGCACAGCGTCAAAAGCAAGTGGACGCCATCCTGGACAAGATCAACCAGAAAGGCTACAACAGCTTAAGTCAAAAGGAAAAGGATATCCTGAAGGAGTATTCGGGGAGCATACACTAAATGCTCTGTCTTTACAGCCTTGTCTTCAGGATCGGCACCATCTCATTCTTCCAGCTCGCAAAGTCACCGGCAATGATATGCTTGCGGGCCTCCTTTACCAGCCATAGGTAGAACGCCAGGTTCTGGATAGAGGCGATGGTGAACGCCAGCAGCTCGCTGGCCTTGAACAGGTGGCGCAGGTAAGCCTTACTGTAGTACTGGCTGGTCTCGCAGGGCAGCCCCTCGTCGATGGGCGAAAAGTCGCGCTCCCATTTCTTGTTGTCGATGTTGATAATACCCCGGGTGGTAAAAAGCATGGCATTGCGCCCGTTGCGGGTTGGCATCACGCAGTCGAACATATCGACGCCCAGCGCTATGCCTTCCAGGATGTTCCAGGGCGTGCCCACCCCCATCAGGTAGCGGGGCTTGTCTTTGGGCAGGTTCTCGCAGCACAGCTGGCAGATCTCGTACATCACCGGCTCGGGCTCGCCTACGCTGAGGCCGCCGATGGCATTCCCGGTAGCACCCTTGGAGGCGATGTACTCGCAGGAAGCCTTGCGCAGGTCGTGGTAAACCGCCCCCTGCACAATGGGAAATAAGTTCTGGGTATGGCCCCACTTGTCGGGCGTGGAAGTGAAGCGCTCGAAGCAGCGGTCGAGCCAGCGGTGGGTGAGGTTCATTGAGTTGAGGGCGTACTTGTACTCCGAGTTGGCCGGCGGGCATTCGTCGAAGGCCATCATAATGTCGGCGCCGATGGTGCGCTCGATGTCCATCACCTTTTCGGGGGTAAAGAGGTGCTTGCTGCCGTCGATATGGCTCTGGAACATAACGCCTTCTTCGTTGATCTTGCGGTTGCCGGCGAGGGAAAAGACCTGGAAGCCCCCGCTATCAGTCAGGATGGGGCGGTCCCAGTTCATAAAGCGGTGCAGGCCGCCGGCCGCCTCCATGGTGTCCATACCCGGGCGCAGGTAAAGGTGATAGGTGTTGCCCAGGATGATGTGGGGGTCCACCTGCTCTTTGAGCTGCTGCTGGCTGAGAGCTTTCACGCTGCCGATGGTGCCCACGGGCATAAAGATGGGGGTTTCGATGGTTCCATGGTCGGTGGTGATGGTGCCGGCTCGGGCGGCACTTTGGGAGTCGGTCACATTCAGGTCAAACTGTAAAGCGGGCATAAGGGCTGCAAGATAAAGCTTCCGGCCTTAACGGAAATTTATGGAACGTAGGCTGCTGCTACATTGCGGCGGAATATTATCTTCGCGGTCATGCTTATGAGTTGGGGCTTTCTAATATTTACTGCATTCGTAGTCATCACCCTCGTGCAACTGTTTTACTACCTGTATTTCTTCAGGCGAGTGGCCTACTATCATCCCAAAGAAAAGGAGCAATCGCAGCAACACCCCGTGTCGGTGATCATCTGCGCACGGGACGAGGACGAGAACCTGGCCCGCCACCTTCCCGGCGTGCTGGTGCAGGACTATGCCACCACCCATGAGGTAATTGTGGTGAACGACAACTCCGTCGACGATTCCAAGTACATCCTGGACGAACTGAAAAAGACGTTCAAAATGCTGCAGGTTGTGGACCTGGCGCAGGAAGCCAAGTTGATTGCCGGCAAAAAGTTCCCCCTCTCTATTGGCATTAAGGAAGCCAAACACGAGATCGTGCTGCTGACCGACGCGGACTGCGTGCCCGCCACGGACAAGTGGGTGTATAAGATGCAGGACGCATTTCACAATGGCGTGGAAGTGGCACTGGGCTACGGGGCTTACACCAAAGGCCCGGGGTTCCTGAACAAAGCCATCCGCTTTGAGACCTTTCATACCGCGCTGCAGTATTTTGGCTATGCCCTGGCGGGCAAGCCTTATATGGGTGTGGGCCGCAACCTGGCCTACCGCAAGGATGTCTTCTTCCGCAACAAGGGCTTCTCGGCCATCAACCACATTCCCAGTGGCGACGACGACCTGTTCATCAACCGCGTGGCCAACGGAAAGAACACCACCGTGGTGCTGGACCCCGAGGCCTTTACCCTGTCGAAGCCCAAACAGACCTGGAAGGACTGGAAGCGCCAGAAGACCCGCCACTACTCGACCAGCAAGTTTTACAAGAAGTCGCACCAGTTCCTTCTTGGCTTATATACGGGTTCCTACTTTTTATTCTATCCCCTCTTTGTCCTGTCGCTGGTCTTTTTTGATTGGCGACTGGCCCTGATCCCACTGGTGGTGCGCCTGCTGACGCTGGCCATTGTATGGAGGAAAGCCATGAAACGCTTCAACGAGGACGATCTTTTCGGCTGGTTCCTTTTCTGGGACATATGGCTGTTCTTTTATTACATCTTCTTTGCTTCCTCGCTGTGGAAAAGGCCCAGGAAGAGTTGGAACTAGTATCGGGAATTACGCTTGTTGTAGAAGGATTTCGGTGCCGCTTTAAGGGAAGAGAAATGAAGGGTACTAAAGCTTACCACCATCAGGCTGCCTGGGACTTGTAAACCCTATGTCGTTGTCATCCTGGAAGGATCCATGGCAGCATCTAAAGCCTAGCGAATAAAGGGCTCTTGCCTTTAAACTTTAATGACAGCCTTCCTCCTACGCAGAAACAGCCCAAAGGCACCTGCATAGATCTTTCCAAGATGACAAGGTAAAAGTCATTTCATGTCACAGGCACTCTTTCAACAATAGGCATAGTTCCGATAGCTATAGGAATCTCACTTCGTTCGAAATGACAAGGTGAGGGTGCTTAGTGGCCATCGGCATTCCGACTGCACCTGGCATTGATTCTTCCAGAATGACAAGGCTATATTGACTAATGATCACCTGCACCCCGTTAACGGAAGCCCCTTTAAGACCCTAAATAGGAAGAAATAGGAAGTATAGACCCTTGTAGACCTACCCTACTTCTTTACCACAGCATTGTTGAACAACTTTGTAGTGGATAGGCAAGAGTGCTT
>DASWYM010000152.1:0-2929 GCA_036404975.1 Chitinophagaceae bacterium | reverse complement strand
AAAACGCGTTTCTTAGCTATTTCTTACCTTCACGCCCAATGACAGAAAAGATTATTATTCTCGATTTCGGCTCCCAGTACACCCAGTTGATCGCCCGTGCCGTGCGCGAGGCCAACGTATACTGCGAGATCCTCCCCTTCTCCAAAAACATAACTTTCGATGACTCGGTGAAAGGCGTGATCCTTTCCGGCTCCCCTTTCTCGGTCAATGATTCCAAAGCGCCCAAGGTGGACGTAAAGCTACTGACCGACCACGCCCCCGTGCTGGGCGTGTGTTACGGGGCCCAGCTTACGGCCCAGCAGTTTGGCGGCAAGGTGGACAAAAGCTCCAAGCGCGAATACGGACGCGCGGTGCTTCATATTGAAAAAGAAGATGCCCTGCTGCATAACCTCACCCCGGCCTCGCAAGTCTGGATGAGCCACAGCGACTCCATAGCCCGCCTGCCCCAGCACTTCGAGGTACTGGCGGTGACCGACAGCATCCCGGTGGCGGCTTTTAAAAGCATCGACGAGGTAGCCCACCCGCTTTACGGCCTGCAGTTCCACCCCGAAGTGTATCATTCCATCGAGGGCAAGAAGATCCTGCACAACTTCCTGGTAAACATCTGCGGTTGCAGCCAGGACTGGACGCCGGCCCACTTTATTACCGATACGGTAGAGGAACTGAAGCGCCTCATCGGTCACCAGAAAGTGATCATGGCCCTTAGCGGCGGGGTGGACTCCACCGTGGCCGCCATGCTCATCCATAGAGCTATCGGCAAGAACCTCCACGGCATCTTTGTCGACAACGGCGTGCTGCGCAAGAACGAGTTTCAAAAAGTACTGGACACTTATAAAGAACTGGGACTGAACGTAAAGGGTGTAGACGCCCGCAAGCGGTTCTACAAGGCCCTGGACGGCAAGAAGGACCCTGAAAAGAAACGCAAAGCCATCGGCAAGACCTTTATCGACGTGTTCCAGGATGCAGCCAAAGACGATAAGGACGCCACCCTGCTGGGCCAGGGCACCATATATCCCGATGTGATCGAGAGCGTTTCGGTGCACGGTCCCTCGGTGACCATCAAGTCGCACCACAACGTGGGCGGCCTGCCCAAAAAGATGCACCTCGGGCTGGTGGAACCCCTGCGCTTCCTCTTCAAGGACGAAGTGCGCCGTGTGGGCCGTGAGCTCGGCATCCCCGAGGACCTGCTGGGTCGTCACCCCTTCCCCGGGCCGGGGCTGGCCATCCGCATCCTGGGCGAAGTGACCGAAGAGCGCGTAAAGCTGCTCCAGGAAGCCGATGACCTATATGTTAAAGCCCTGAAGAAGTTCAACCTCTATGCAACGGTCTGGCAAGCCGGGGCAATCTTACTACCGATCCGTAGTGTAGGGGTCATGGGTGACGAGCGCACCTACGAATTCACCGTAGCCCTCCGGGCCGTGACCAGCGTGGATGGCATGACCGCCGACTGGGCCCACCTGCCGTACGATTTCCTGGCCTATGTGTCCAACGAGATCATCAACTCGGTAAAGGGCATCAACCGGGTGGTCTACGACATCAGCTCTAAACCGCCGGCCACCATCGAATGGGAATAGCCTTTGTCCGAAAACGTGATACTATGAAGAAACTCCTGACCGTTATCCTGGCCACCGTGGTGCTGTGCACCCTTGCTTTTGCACAGGGCATACCCACTTACCGTCATAAGATAGCGCTTTTTGCCCCGCTGCACCTCGACTCGGCTTTTGATGCGGGTGGAGGTTACCGTTACGGTAAAACCTTCCCCAAGTATATCATCCCGGGACTGGAATTCTACCAAGGCGCACAGGCGGCGCTCGATTCGCTGAACAAGGCCGGCGCCCCGCTGGAAGTGTTCGTGTACGACTCCCGCTCCCGCCGCAACCCCATGGCCCGGGTGCTGAACAGTCCCGAGATGAGCAACGTGGAGCTGATTATCGGTCACGCCTCTGCGTCCGAAGTGCGTATGCTGGCCGACGCAGCACGCAACAAGAAGGTGCCCTTTATTTCGGCCACCTTCCCCAACGATGCCGGCGTAAGCAACAATCCTTATTATGTGATCCTGAACTCCACGCTGCGCACCCATATGGAAGGCATTGCCAGCTATATCCAGAAATACCACAGCGGCGACAACATCATCCTGTTTCGCAAAAGCGGGGCGCAGGAAACCATGATCCGCGACTACCTCCAAGAGTTTACCAGGACCGCCGGCGCTTCCGCTCCCCAGATGAAGATCGTGGACATCGGTTCTGCCTTCAACAGCAGCCAGCTGCTGATGCACCTGGACAGCACCCGCAAGAACGTGGTGCTGGCGGGAAGCCTTGACGTAGCGTTCGGCAATCGCCTGGCCGACCAATTGGCCACTGCGGGCGAATACTATCCCATCACCCTCGTCGGCATGCCCACCTGGGAAGACCTGAACTTTTCGAAGTCGGCCTACAAGAACATTGAGATCGCATACAGCACACCGTTCTACTATAATCGTTCTTCTTCGTTCCTGGGTAATCTTACTGAAGAATTTACCGCCAGGACCGGCGGGCGGCCTACCGACATGTACTACCGCGGCTATGAAACCATGCTGCGTTTTGCTCTGCTGCTGCTCGACACCAAAAAAGACGTGGCTTCCAACCTGACGCGCAAAGGAAACTACATCTTTACCCAGTTCGACATCCAGCCGGTGTTCCTCGACCGAAACGATATGACTCTCGATTATTTCGAGAATAAAAAGCTCTATTTCTTGCGCTTTGTCAATGGGGTAAGGACGATAACCCAGTAAACTGTCGGATACCGGATTTGGGAGGATTTGATGGATGAGCAGGAGAACATTACCTCTCTATACAGATGAAGACCAGTCGTAACCCGGCTGGTCTTCCTGTTTACTATAGTTTATGGATATGCTAACCCTATAGAAAAAGGCAAGCAAAAGCCGGGTTGT
>DASWYM010000151.1:0-19536 GCA_036404975.1 Chitinophagaceae bacterium | reverse complement strand
AATATCTTAAAAGGGGCCCTAGTGATGAGCTTAAAGTGGCGATATTGAGTATAGGTCGCAATTCCGGAATAATGTGTCGCATTACTATACTACCGTGTCGCATTTTCCCGTTTTATGGATTAACTTTAAAGACAGCATCTCCCCCTACCGATAACTGCTTCGTCCCGCCCGCTCCATTCCCTTTGTTTACGGTTCCACCCTCGGAAACGCACAGCATTCATTTTATCACCCCTTAATACTTATGTATGAATTGGCAACCATTTCTGCACCGCGCTTTGGTGCTTTCCAGCTGCTTCGCCCTTTTTGCCTGCCAGAAGGATACGACCCTGTCGGAGCAAAGCCCTGAACTTTCTGCCGCCGCTAAAAAGGCCGACGCCTCCGAAAAGATCAACACCTTTAAAGGGCCGCAGGTGGAGGTGGGCTACGGTAAGGCCCGTTCCTGGATCACGGTCAACCATGAAGGTGAGCCCCAGCAGATCGGCATCGAGATGACCAGTGCCGCCGTCCTCAGCATGGAGGATCTTTACCCCGAAAGTGGGGCGTCTTTTATCCTGCCGCTTCACCAGAAGGCACAGGCCCTCACCCCCTTTGACCACCTGACGGTGGACTGGAACCCGCATGGCCACCCGCCGGCAGGCATCAATACCGTTCCACACTTCGATTTCCATTTCTATATGATGCCGGTGGAAGAGCGCCTGGCCATACCGTTTGGTCCTTCCTCACCGGTACCGGCTGGCTATATGCCGGACGGCTGGGCCATAGACCCGGTCAACATACCGCAGATGGGTGCACATTGGAGCGACCGCACCGTACCACCGTCCCCTCTCCAGGCCACGATGATCTACGGATCCTATGCGGGTAAGGTAACCTTCGTGGAGCCCATGATCACCCTGGTGGAACTCACTACCGACCAGGGGATGAATATTCCCTATGCCCAGCCCCGCATCTACCAGGAGCACGGCGTGTGGTATCCCACGGAGTATAGCTATTACCGCAGCGGCGACAAGTACTACGTGGTGCTCAGCGATTTTGTGTGGAGCAATTAAGACGTGACTTCATCATTCAGGAAAGGATAGCGAGAGCTGTCCTTTTTCTTTTCCGCCCCGCCTGCAACTTAAGCCCGGCTTTTGCGTTCTCTTGATGAAGCAAAGTTGTATGAAGAAAGCCTGTCGTTTCTGTATCGTTATCCTGCTGTTCCTGTCTGTGTCCTCTTTTCATCCGAAAGGGGCGCCGGCCTTCTGGTCCTATACCGCCGACACCAAAAAGGTGACGGTGCGCACCTACTACAAGGACCGCAAGGGAGAGCGCATCGACAATCTACACGCACTAAAAAGCCATATAGAGGGGGGTGGTAAAAAGATGCTCTTTGCCATGAACTGCGGCATGTACTCCACCACCTACACGCCTGTGGGCCTGTACATCGAGGGAGGCAAGCCATACTCCGGCATCCGGCGGTGCAATACCGCAAAGGCCAACTTTTGCCTCCAGCCCCAGGGCGTGTTCTATGTGCGCACCGACGGCCGCGCCGGCATCAGCACGGTACAAAGCTTTTCCGCTAAAGGTGTCCGTTATGCCACCCAGTCGGCGCCGGTGGTGGTGCAGAACGGGAAGATGAATCCAAAGCTTCCCAGGGGCCTGCAGCTGGTCCGCAACGGGGTGGGCATCCGCAAAGACGGTAAGGTGGTGCTGGCCATCTCGCGCGAGGGGGTGAACTTCCACGAGTTCGCCCAGTTCTTTATCGGGCAGGGCTGCACGACGGCCATGTACTTCGATGGCAACATCTCGCAGGCCTATTATCCCGGCCGCGTCACACCGTATAATGCCTCCTTTGGGGCCATGGTGGCGGTGGTGCAGTAAGGGGCGAGAGGCTCTTTTTGCGTACCTTTAAAAAGCCCTTAAAACCAGCCTCTTTATGTCTTCCCATCCAAAGAAGTCCTTCTGGATCGAGTTCATTGGCGACCGCTCCCTCCGCATCGAAGAGCGGCAGACCATCCTGGCGGCTTCGCTGGCGGCGGGTGTGCCCCATTACCACGCCTGCGGGGGCAAGGCCGAATGCTCCACCTGCCGGGTGCTGGTGGAGAGCGGCAGCGAGCACCTCACACCTTTCAATCACCGGGAGAGCGCCCTGAGGGCCCGCATTCCCCTGCCTTCCAATGTGCGGCTGGCCTGCCAGACCTATGTGACCGGTGGTCCCGTTCACCTGCACCGCATCATCCGCGACGAGAACGACATCCGCATGTACGTGGAGGATGAGGTGCTGGGGGCCAACGAAGTGCAGCTCGGTGCCGAGCAGGAGCTCGCCCTGTTCTTTCTCGACATCCGCGACTTCACCCCTTTTATGGAAGCCTACCTGCCTTTCGACGTCATCCACATCATGCGGCGGCTCTTTACCCTGTTTCGCAAAAGCATCGAAGAACAGGGCGGCTGTATTGTGGAGACGGCGGGCGATGGGCTGTACGCAGTGTTTGGGTTGAAAGAGGGAATGGGCATCCCTGCTTCGGCACAGGCAGCCGTGGCAGCCGGCAGTTGCATCCTGCAGCGGCTGGAAGAGTTTAACGAGGCCTACCTGGAGCGCCACTTCAACCACCGCTTCGAAGTGGGAATCGGCATCCACGCTGGTAAGGTGATCGTGGGCAACATAGGCATCGGTGTGAACAATAACCTCACCGTCATGGGCCTGCCCGTGGTGATCGCCGCCCGCCTGCAGGGTGCTACCCGCAAGCTGGACAACAGCATGGTGGTGTCGGATGAAGTCTACCGCCTGCTGGAGCTGCCCGATGAAGTGCCCGGCACCGAAATGCCCCTCAAGGGCATGGTGCAGGGCGTGAAGGTGCACCTGCTGGGAAAGAAGTTTACGTCTTGAGAAGGCTGTCGTGGTGAGTGCGAACACTCACCGCAATCACTCGCCACAACCGCCGCCGTGGTAAGTGTCCCCACTTACCACTATCACCTTCCTGCCAATTATAATCCCGAATCCTTCGGAACTCCTATCGTCAGGTTCTCGTTCCCGTCCTGCTTGATGAGGATGTTGTCTTCAATGCGCACCCCGCCGATGTCTTTCCAGTGCACCAGTTCAGGCCAGTTGATCTCGTCACGGTACTTGCTCTGCACGTCTCCTGCTTCCAGCAGTGCGGGGATAAAATAGCAGCCGGGCTCCACGGTAAGCAGCATGTTCTCCTGCAGCTCTATGTCCACCCGCAGGCGGGCACCGAAGTAGGTCTTGGGGTTCACGTTCTCTTCGTGCCCCGTATCGCGCACGCGCAGTCCCACCAGGTGGCCCACCCCGTGCGGGAAGAACACCGAGGCGGCTTCCTTTTCCAGCAGGGTGTCGAGGCTGCCCTTCAGGATACCGAGGCCCAGCAGGCCTTCGGTGATGACGCGGGCGGCGTGCATATGCACGTCTCTCCACCAGACGCCCGCCTTCGACATGCCGACGCACTCGGTGTAGGCCCGCAGCACCAGGGCGTAGAGATCGCGGTGGCGCTGGGAGATGTTCCCCGACGAAGCGAAGGTGCGGGTAATGTCGACGCAGTAGTCGAACTGGTCGGCACCGGCGTCCACCAGCACCAGCTCGCCCTCTTTGATCACCTTTTGTGTGGGCAGGGCGTGCAGCACAGCGGCATTGGGCCCGCTGCCCACGATGCTGTCGTAGGGCACGGTGTGGGCGCCGTGGCGGTAGATCTCCGACTCGTAGGCGATCTGCAGCTCCCTTTCCGTGATCCCCGGCCGCAGCACTTCGCGGATGGTGCGGTAGCCGTGGGCCGCTATACCGGCCAGGTCGCGCACGAGGCGCACCTCCGAGACGTCCTTGATGCGGCGGGTCTGGTCCAGGGCGGTGCGCAGGTCGAAGGCTTTGCCTTCGATGACGGCTCCCTGTCCCAGCTTGTAGAGGGCGGAGAATTTAGTGTGGGTAAGAAAGTCATTCAGCTCTTTCACGTTGCGGCCGGGCTGTTCCACCAGCAGGTCCTCGCGCGCCCCTTCCCAGAAGGACTCTTCGCGCGAGATCTCCTTATGGAACTCGGTCCATCCCGATTGCTTATTATACACTACGGCTTCTTCTTCGCGGCGCCTGCCGGTGAGCCAATAGTAGGCCGGGTGGGGCAGGAAGGTATAGGTCTGGTCGAGGCCTCCCGGCCGGGAGATGGGCTCGCCCGAATAAACAACGACGGCTTCGTCCGGTGCTAATAACGAATCCCAACGGGCCGCCAGGCGCTGGCGGCGTGCTTGAATATCTTCTGGAGTAAAGTACATAGGTGATGATTAAACGTGAGCCAAATTACTTCATTTATCGCTGCCGCTCACCCGCTGGACGATATGCGCTAACTTTCGGCAAACTTCCGCGTCTATGAGAAAGCTCTTACTGGCACTTCTTTTCATTCTCTATACCACTATGCTTACTGCCCAGGAAACGATCGATCTATGGCCTGCCGGGGCTATTCCCAACAGCAAGCCGGCTTCCATTAAGGAGGAACAAGAGCGCACCGAGATCGTGCGCATCAAGAACGTACAGCAGCCCACCATAGCCGTCTACCTGCCCTCGAAGCGCAACGCCACCGGCCAGGCCGTGGTGGTCTGTCCCGGCGGCGGCTACGGCGTGCTGGCCTATGACTGGGAAGGTACCGACGTGGCCAAGTGGCTGAACGCCCACGGCATTGCCGCCGTGGTGCTCAAGTACCGCCTGCCCGACGCGCGCACCAGTGTGACGCCCCACCTGACGCCTTTGCTGGATGCCCAGAGGGCCCTGCGCCTCGTGCGTCATCATGCCGGTCAATGGAATATCCGCCCCGACCGGGTGGGCATCATGGGCTTTTCGGCCGGCGGGCACCTGGCTTCTACGGCCGGAACCCGCTTCGACACCGGTAAGGCCTCCTCGCCCGACCCGGTGGAGCGCTACAGCTCGCGCCCCGACTTTATGATCCTGATGTACCCGGTGATCACCCTATCGAAGCCCTTTATGCACAAAGGCTCCGCCACCAACCTGCTGGGAGCTAACCCACCGGCCGGGCTGGCAGAAAGCTATTCCAACGACCTCCAGGTGGGTCCGCAAACGCCGCCCACCTTCCTGGTGCACGCTACCGACGATGCCGGCGTGCCGGTGGAGAACAGCCTGGTCTTCTACCAGGCCCTGGTGCGCCATAAGGTGCCCGCGGAACTGCATGTGTACGCCTATGGAGGCCATGGCTTCGGGCTGGCAGTAGGGCGGGGCTACCTGTCGTCGTGGACGGAGCGCTGCCTCGACTGGCTGAAGGCCCTGCACCAGTGAGTTACGAGAGCTGTTAGCTGCCAGCTGCTAGCTTCCAGCCAGCTAAGGCAAGAAAATACCTATAGATAGTTACAAAGGAGCTTCGGCTCCTTTTTTCTTTATAAGTACGCCCGGCCAACAGCTGCTATACAACCACCTGAAGGCATAAATAACACGTGTATGTCTCATGGATGACCAGAGGATAAGCTGTAGATAAGCCGTATCTATATAGACACGGGTTATCTACGGGTTATCTACGGATTATCCACGGCTTATCTATGGGTTATCCTACCTGTCAGGGGGCAGTTGGCTGGTAATCACCAGGTCATAAAATAAAGGTCAGCGCGCCTCCGTTTTGTCGTACTGCGATACGAGCGGGGTGAAAGCAGCGGGAGGCCTGGTTTGGCGAAATGCAGGCGCCTGGCGGACTCCGGGCATTGACCACCGGGATGTGGGTAAATGGAGCCCTCCCTTCTGTGGTCGCCGGGATATATTTGCGCCCTGAAAGAACTGCGATGCAACCACGGCTAACTTATTTCATCCCACCCCTCCGTATCCTGAGGGACCTGCTGGATTCTTTAAAACACTGGCACGACCTGCTGCACGCCTTCCGCTTTTCCACCATGTTGTGCAATACGGAGGGAGTGGTCCGGAGCCTGGCCAAATACGGGGTATCCGAACTGGCCACGGCCGGCAAGGACGCAAAGGAGATACTGCCGCAGGAAAGGGAGTTTATTGGAGAGGCCATTACCATCCTCAACGGGGAAGAAAAGAGCGGCTATGCCTTCCTGCTGGCTGGAGCTACCATCAATACCTACACCTACCTGGAAGCGGCGATCCGCTCGCTGGTTATTGGCTACATCAGCACGGGCGAGAAGCTGGCGGGCATTGAGGCCTTCCGGTCTATCCAGGTGCCTTACGCCATCTTCCGCTCGCTTTCCGAAGAGGAGCAGTGGGACTATTTATTCGAACAGTATGAAAAGGCGGTCGGTGCCGGCCTAAAGTCCGGGGTAAAGCGCTTTGAAAGCCTGCTGGAGCCCCTGGGCTTTTCGGGGCCGCGGAGCGAAGCCGTCGATGACGTCATCTACGAGCTGGCCCAGGTGCGCCATCTCCTGCTGCACAAGGGAGGGGTAGTGGATAAGAAGTTTGCGGAGGCCTGCCCCTGGTATGCTTCCCAACTGGGACGTAAGCTGGTGGTCACCCCCGAGCTGTTCGACAACTACAACAACGCCGTCATGGAATACATCTCCATCCTGATGAAGCGGATAGGCGAGAAGGCTTCCGGGATAAAGGAAGACAGTGCTATGGATGAAGAGGCGGCGTAGGGGTTTAAAGTTTGAAGTTTAAGGTTTAAAGTTGGAAGGTTGTCCATGGTCCACTTATGCCTTGTTCCCTGCTCCCTGCTCGAAACTCGCAGCTAAAGGACGGCTACCCGCAGATACTTATCTTCTTTTCTTAGTAGTCGTTTTTTTGGCCGTGGTCTTTGCGGCCACTTTGGGAGAGTCTTTCACCAGCGGCAGCGGGTTTACCCAGCCCTTGCCCTGTTTCACGCCAAAGTGCAGGTGCGGGGGAGTGCTGCGCGCATTACCCGTATTTCCCACGGTGCCGATGACCTGGCCCTTGCGCACGCGCTGGCCTTCTTTTACATATTGCTTATCGAGGTGCGCATAATAGGCCGTCCAGGAATGCTTGCCCGACTTCAGCCACAGGGTCTTGCCGCCAATAAGGGTATGATCCCTTTCCACGATCACTCCATCGGTGATGGCCACCACGGGTGTTCCCTTGCGGGCATGGATGTCGATACCTTTATGTTTGCGGGTGCCGCCGGCGCGGCGGGCGCCCCACTTATCCTTGATATAGCTTTTCGTTCCCGCTACCGGGAAGACCAGCAATTTGCTGGCCGAACTGGAAGGCAGTGCAGGGGCAAAGGAAAAGGAAACGGCAGCAAGGGCGACGAATACCAATAGCAGCAAGGGTTTTTTCATCAGGTAAAGGCTTTTACACAAAACACAAAGCTGCCCTGTTTATTTTGTCCCCCTTGCTAAGAAATCCTTAATTAGAATAAGATTAGAACTCCTGCCGCTCTCCCTCAGCCCCGTTTCGGCTCATACTGCACCACCACGATCCCGCAGTCGAACGGCGTGGCCTTTACCAGCACCAGGTCCTTCCGGTTCTCCCCTTCCCCGAAGATGGCCAACCCCTTGCCTATGGCCGCGGGATTGATGAATAAGTGGTACTCATCGATAAGGTCTTCCCGGATCAGCGACGACACAAAGGCCGCCCCGCCATAGGCGATGATGTCCCTGCCTTCCCGCTTCTTCAAGGCGTTGATCTCGCCGGCAAGGTCGCCGCCTGCCAGTACGGTATTGGCCCAGCCGGCCTCCTGCGGGTGGGAGGTGTCCAGGGTCCTGGAGAAAACGACTTTAGGGGTGTCGGTAAACTTCTTTCCCGCGGCCTGTTCCGGATTATTGGCATCAGCCGCCACACCCGCCCAGTGGGGGATGAAGCCTTCGGCCAGCTTGCGGCCCAGCACGATGGTATCCACCAAGGCGGTCAGGCCCTCCACGTAACTCTTTAGCGCATCGTCCCAGTTCCATGTCAGCCAATCCATTTCACTATTGGGGCCGGCAATATAGCCGTCCAGGGTCATTTGTACCTGTAGCTTTAACTTTCTCATGGTCGTATATATTTCCTGGAGCAAATATCACGGTACCATCCCACATCCGGAAGGGGCGATTGCGTCAAAAGAAGTGGCTTGGTGCGACATAGCCTGGTCTGCCCTGCCAGTCACTAATAGGGTGTGGGACTGGTAGTTACTTCTTTATCATCTTTTGCTCCCACAGCAACTTTCCATTTGTATCAAAGTATCGGATACCGGAGAAGGGCTCTTTGTTCTGGAACCATTCACTGGGCTTATTCGACATGCCTAGGATCATCATTCCATTCTGACCGGCTATAATAAGGCCTTTAGTGCCATCCTCCAGCGTAACCAGGTGAACGGCTTCGCCATCGGGATCATCCAGTCCGTAGACAGCCCGGGCCTTTCCTTCTTTAGTAGTATTGACACCGCCACCGGCCCTTTCCCAGCCTTCGCGGTCGTTGAATAAGATGCCGGCAGATTCAAAAAGTTTCTTACCTGTGTTGGGATCCGGCAGTTTGTCTCCCACCACCACCCGGTCGAATCCATTTTCATTCATCACCACAATTCCATCTACATTATGGTTATAACTACGGTAAGCCTTCATAAACTCCTCGACATTCTTGTAGGGCCTTGACCAGTATTTAGCGGCACGGACCGTATCGGTGCGCACACGGCTGGCAGAAGCTGGTATAGGGGCGCCGATCAATATGCGGTCTTTACCTGTGCTGTCTTCAATTACAATCCCTTTGGCACGGATAACGTCAAAACTTCGCTGTTCTCTTGTAAACGAAAGAACCACAAAGGAGGCGATCAGCACTATACAAATCGTAAGACCTATTTGTAAGTGCCTGATTTGTCTTTTGAGCAATGCAGTTTCGGTAATCATGATGTTTCTGTATTTGAATGGGTAAACGAGAGCACCTGAAAGTAGACCTAACAGGCACGATACTGTTCCAGAAGAAAGTGTCTCTCTGTATAAGAGTCTTCAATCCGGACCTAAGATAGTGCCGACGGGGCTGAAGTGCAAGAGGGGTAGCGTAGTTTAATGACCACCCATAACATTATGCGAATAAAAGCGCTCCAAAGCTCTTCCCATCCTTTGGCATGTTGCCGTATAGCAGTATGTTCGGTGATCTATCCAGGGTCACCGTGACGACCGGCATCATCGCCTCCCTCGGTAAAATGGTGTACTCTACCTGTGGGCGATGAACAGCGTGGCGGCCGTGGCCTCCAGCAGGGCATCGGCCGTGCTGCGGTGCAGCAGGCGCGACACCGCCCCGCGGCTATAGGCACCCAGCACCACCAGGGCCTTCCCGCCCCAGCGTTGGGTGAAGCGCACGATCTCCCTGCTGGGGTCACCGCCCGGCAGCACCTCGCGCTGCGCCCCGGGGAAATGCTGCTGCAGCCAGCTCTGGATGGCTTCCTCCTCGCTGGCGGCAACCGGGTTGTTGTTCACCGTGATCAGGGTGCTGGGCTTGCCGCTCCACTGGGGCAGCAGGTAACTGAACAGTTTCAGGGCATACAGGGCGTGCTCGCTGCCATCGTAGCACAGCACCAACTGCTCCACCTCCTCTGCCCGGCTGGGCACCACGCACACGGGGCAGTGGCTCCCGGCCAGCAGCTCCTCCAGGCGATAAGGGCCCAGCTCGGCATCGGCGTCCACCACGACGAGGTCGGCAAACCAGGTAAGCTCGAAGAGTTCCTTAAGGTTTGTCTCCCGCTCCGTGTCGATGGAATAGGCTATCCCCGCTGCGTCACACTCGTTCTTAAAGTATTGGAGGTTGGAGGCAATAATGCGCTGGTCTTCCTGCTGATAGGTATCGCCGGTTAGGTTCTGCCCGGTGAGGCGGTAGTCGTTGGGAAAGAGGTAGCCCACCTCTTCGGCCTTGCGCAGGGGCTGCAAAAAGATGCTGTGCAGCAGCGAGCCGTCGGCCCGGGCGGCCGCCAGCGCAAAGCGCACGACGCTTTGCGTAAAGCCAAATTCGTTAGAGATGATAAGGATCTTTTTCATGGCCCAGGTATTAGTACCTATAAGTTAGCGCAAATCCGGAACATACAAAAGAGCCACGCAGGGAGTTCATAATTTGGTAATACGCCCACTTGCACGAAGCTTTTCGCACACCGCCCAGCGGCCCCTTTGCCGCTGGTGTAGAAACTTTGCCGGAAACGCGAAAAGGGCGTAACTTAAGAGACTCCTTTTTATATACCTTAAAACCCAGAGTATGAGATCTGCTGCTTTACCCCTCGCCGGGCTGCTGCTGCTGTCTACGGCTACCGGCGCCCAACTCACCCTGACTCCCCAAATCGGCATCGACAACTCCCGCACCGAGCTGAACTACAATGGAGGGCCCTCGTTTGCGCCTCTTGGCCGCCAGACCGACCCACGCGCCAGCCTGAGGCTCGACTACCGCCTGAAGGGCGGCCATGGTCCCTTTGTGGGGGTGGCCTCCTCGCCGGCTCCTATCGACTTTAGCTTTGCGGCCCCGGCCACCGGCGCCCGCGACTTCAAGGCCGGCAGGGCCGACCGCCAGTTTCGCCTCGAGGGCGGCTGGCAGTACAGCAGCAAGCCCATTACCTTCCGCAACCGCAAGGCCGAAGCTGCCGCCGCCCAGCGGGCCCGCACCCGCGCCCTGGAGCAGAGTGCGGAAAAGAGCCGCTGCGGATCCTACCGCTATAAGAGCAGCAGCATGGAGGATAAAATGAACAAGGCGGTGCAGCAGGCACGCAGCAGGGCCTGGAACCTGCGCGTACAGCCTTTTGCAGGCGCAGCCTATGTTCCCTCCACAGAGGAAGACCTCGCCACGCAGAATGGCACCAACACTTACAAGGCCGGCAACTGGAACACGGCCCTGCTGGCCGGCACCGGCTTTGAGTTCGGCCGCGGCTCGCAGCGCCTCTTCACCATCAACGTGCAGTACCTGAAGGGCCTTGGCAACCTCGACGAGAAGACCCTCGTGACCCAGAGCGACGCCAAGACCACCCTCACCCGCCTGCAAAGCGATGTGTCGGCCTGGAGCGTAGGGCTGGGTCTGCCCTTCACCCTGGCCAAAAAGAAAGCCGCCACACCTACCCGCAGCCAGTCAACGAAAGAAAAGAGCAAGTGCGGCGAGTACAAGGAATACCGCTACCGCTGCACCAGGAAGGTGGTGATTTAGAGAGAAGCTGCGAACATCAGCTGTTAGCTGGCAGCCATGATATTTGAAGAGCCGGTGACCAGTAATGACTTTGACAGGGCTCCTTATGCGGGTATCCGGCTTATTGCTGCGAAAAAACCAGGGGCGGGGACAGGCCATAGTGCTTGTCTTCGCCTTTTTGGTTCAAAAAGCGCAAGATCAATAAGGCAAGAAAAGAAGGATAGGAAAAGGGTGTTCCGTCTCGCAGCTCGCAACTCGTAGCTCGAAACTCCGTTACGGCTCTAGGCGCTCAGGTGACGGCTGCCCAGGTAGTGGGAGATGTAATAGGACTGCGCAACTTCTTCGGGCTTATAGCTTTCCCTGGAATAATAGCTGCGCAGGATGACGCAATTCTTTTCGTTCTTGTGATAATAGAGCTCCACGTAAAAATCCTGCAACAGGTACAGGTCCACGATGAACTCCAGTTCTTCCTGTGTATGTATGTATTCACCGTCGTGCAGCAACAGGTCGGCCTGCTGGCGGTTCGTGAATGATTTGAAGAGGGTTGGTGTCAGCACGTATATCAGTTTAGGTTAATTGCAGAAATATTCATATAAAAAGCTTCTTCAATTATCGTGCTAGGATACACGAAAGCGGCACGGACACGCTGTTTCACGCCGTGTGCACCCCAAAAAGCGGGGAAAAAGCAACGGTTTATAAAAAGCTCTAATGGGTATGAAGGTTGTACCGGGAACTGCCATCAGTCATGGACTTACCAGGTCATTGGGTCATTGAGTTATTGGGTCATTCGTGGCGGAGCAGACCT
The DNA here is from genome assembly GCA_036404975.1 of Chitinophagaceae bacterium. Classification (GTDB taxonomy): domain Bacteria; phylum Bacteroidota; class Bacteroidia; order Chitinophagales; family Chitinophagaceae; genus Flavisolibacter. The sequence goes on along the minus strand of DASWYM010000151.1, from coordinate 7,714 downwards.
TACTCCGAGTTCATAAAGAGTTTTTCCTGAGTCAGTCCCGAGTTTATATAGACTCGGATTATACTCGGGACAAACTCGGCTCAAACTCGGCTTAAACTCGGGACAACCCCCTCTGGGCTGAGAAGGGATTAGGGACTGGGGATTAGGAAATAGGAGATTTAAAATGACTCAATGTCTTACTGACCCAATGACTGGCTAGCAGCTCGCAGCTCATAGCTCGCAGCTTCTCCCTCCCCTCACCAGAATCAGCCATCCACCTAATGCAAGTCATTGATGGTGAATGGAAGAAATGCAAACCTTGGACGCAAATAACGGCCTATGAGAGCTACGCTACAGAAGATTATCAACTACGCCGTCAAAGCGCCCGCCTTGCAGGACAGCCGCCCGTGGACCTTCAGGGCCGAGGGCTGCAGCCTCTTTATCTATCCCGACTACAGCCGCATCCGCAGGACCGAAGACGACGACTTCCGCCAGCTGTTCATCTCGCTGGGCTGCGCCGTGGAGAATGCTGTAGTGGCGGCTAATGCCTTTGGCTACCGCGATTCGGTAACCTGCCGGTTCGCCAACGACCAGGACTCGGTACGCATCACCCTGGAGCCGGCGGAAGCGATGAACGGGCAGGACCTTTTCCTGGCCATCGGCGAGCGCAGCACTGTGCGCAGTTCCTACCGGGCACAGGCCATCCCTGCCGAACAGCTGGCCGACCTGGCACTACAAGCCCGCGAGCGCAACGTGTTGCTGAAGATATTCGACACCGAAGAAGAGCTGCGGCGCCTGCTGCCCCTGGTGGAGGAAGCCGTTACCCTGCAGTATCGTGACCGCGATTTCCCTACCTGGCTGCGCAACCCCGCCGGCGAGCTGATGGAGACCGGCTCGGTGCCCCGCTGGATGGGCAGCATGTATGCCGCCCACGCCGATGCGGCAAAGGTGGAGGCCCGCAAAGTGCGCGAGCTGGTGCAGGCCTCGGCGGCCCTGGTACTGTTTGCCACAACGAACAACAGCAAGGAAGGATGGGTGTCGCTGGGGCGCTCCTACGAACGCCTGGCGCTGAGGGCTACGGCCCTGGGCATCCGCCACTCACTGCTCAACATGCCCTGCGAGGAAAAGGCGGTGTGCGAGAAGCTGAAGCGCGAACTGGGCTATGGGAGCGAAGAGCCCGGGCTGCTGATCCGCCTGGGTTACGAGAAAGCGGCTTCCGGCAGCTACCGCAGGCAGCAGGCGGCCAGCGGGGTTGGGGAGGAGTAGAGTCACTGGTCATTGGGTCATTGAGTCATGGGTTAGCTGGAGACAGCGACATATAAAGCATATCGCAGTGTTCGTTAGAACACTTTGAGGCCCTGCACACGCCAAGCGGGGCCTCGCCGTTTTTGGTTGAGAGTTTAGAGTTGAGGGTTTAGAGTTTTTAGTTTTGGTCAGGATCGGCTCCCTTCTCACCACTCATTACTCATCCCTCCTAATGCGCCGGCCTGACGCCGTTGCTTCTTTCCTCCAGGTAGCACTTCACTTCTTCATCCTTCAGGATGGCAATGCACTGGAGTTGTAGGAGAAGCAGGAACAGGTGTGGGTAAGTCTTGAAGTCGCCGAAGCCCTGTACCAGTACGGAGCGCGAAAGTCTAGGTGGATGTAATAAACGGTCAATGGTCAGGGCTGGGGCTTGCCACTTACGTCTTACCTTTTGCCATTTAGGAAGGCGATGCTTAAAATATGAGCCTAAGTGTGTAACCTTATAGAAGAAACCAGCCTCTAATACTTAAAAAGATGAAAGCATCCCTTTGCCTGCTCCTCTTCGTGCTCTCCCTGGCCGTAGTGGCACAGAGCCCCCTTACCGCCCGCTTTGATTCCCTCACCGCCGCATACGAAGCGGCAGGCTACCACGGTGTGGTGCTGGTGGCCAAAGGGGATACCGTGTTGTACCAGGACGCCTACGGGCTGGCCAACTTTGACAAAAAGATCCCCCATACCCTCACCACCGAGTTCAAGACCGAGTCGGTGGGCAAGATGTTTACCGCCACCTCGATCCTGCAACTGGTGGAAGGGGGCAAGCTGCGGCTCGACCAGACGGTAAAGGAACTGCTGCCCGATCTGAAGGTGCCTCATTCCGACAAGATCACCGTGCACCACCTGCTCACCCACACATCGGGCATGCAGAGTCCCTGGGACCATCCCCAGTGGAGCTTTAAAAAGAGGTACAGCGACGCCGAATTAAAGACGATCATCGAGGACGTGCCACCGGTGTTCGATACCCCCGGTAAGGAAATGTATTACAGCAATTCGGGCTACTGGGTGCTGGGCTGGATCATCGAAAAGGTGAGCGGGCAGCCCTATGACCGCTATTTCCAGCAACATATTTTCAGCCCACTGGGCATGACCCGCACCCGCCACCTGGGCGACACGGTAATGCCCGAGGCGACCGGTGCCCAGCCTTACCGCGTATTGAACAGCAAAAAGTACATCGTCATGAGCGAAACCGTAGGTCCCCAGTCCTCACCGGCCGGCGGGTGGATTTCCACGGCGGGCGACCTGCACCGCTTTGTGGCAGCCCTATACGGTGGGCGGCTCCTTAAGCCGGAGACCCTGACCATGATGCGCACCGCCAACGGCACAGCGCCCAAAGAAGGCTTTTACCGCCACTATGCCTACGGGCTGGAGACCTTTTCGAACATGTGGCTGCCCGACCGCGCCATCTACGGGCACAACGGCGGCGGTGCCGGCTTTGCAGTGGATGCCTACATGGAGCCGGTGAGCGGTACCATCGTGGTGCATTGTACCAACCTCTATCACAACAGCCGTCCCATCACGGCCAACTACTTCAAGGCGGCCCTCGGCCGGCCGCTGATGCCGGTGACGCCTTCGCCGGCCGTAGCCCTCTACGACAAGGTAGACGAGCTGGGCATCGATGCCTTTGCCGCCGGTGGTAAGGAAGTGTTCCAGAAGCTGGGCATTCAGCCCAACCCAGGCCTCATCGCCCAGGTGGGAGAGGCTATGGAAGCAGCGGGGGAGAAAGAGAAGGGCGTGCAATGGATGGCCATGGGCCGTACGCTTTTTCCCGAGGAAGGCTTCCTGTTCCTGCTAAGCGGTAACAGTTATGCCGGCACCGGCAATAATGGGGAAGCCAAAAAGATGTACGAGACCGCCAGGCTCATAGCCGAAAAGAAAGGCGACGTGCGACTGCTCAAGGAAGCAGAGCGCAAGCTGAAGGAGTTTTAAGCCCCCGGTGCAACGTTTTGTTTCAATGGGTTGACATATAGAAAAGGGTGCTGCCCGGCAGTGCCCTTTTTGCTTTATGCCCTTTACCGCTCATCCGGTTTAGGGGCCACTCATCTACCTCCGGTCTTCCAAAAGGGTGCGCAGGGAGGTGGGTAAAGCAACACATTACAGCTTTATCCATAACTTGTAGCCTCTTTTCCAGTTGTTTGAATCAAGGCTGGAAGGATTGGACTGCAGAATAACCGGACTGTAATAAACAATTGTCATCCCCATGCAGAAACTAACCGCTTTAGCGCTTGCTGCTTTATTGGGTAAGGCTTCGCTTGCTCAAACCATGGTAGCCGACACGGCCCTTCTCCGGCAGGGTGTGGAAGCTGCCGTAGCTTCCTACCACCTCGCCCTGGGCCCCCAGGCCGGCCTGTATAACGGCGTGGAGCACATGCGCTACCTTCCTACTATTGAAGGGCTTCCCTACTTCGTTGTCGACGACTGGCAGAGTGCCACCATCCGGTATGATGATGTGCTGTACCGCGACGTGCCCGTGCGCTACGACCTGGTGAAAGATGCCCTCATCGTCAGCCATCCTGACGGCTTCCGGAACTTTTACCTGTTCAGTCCCCGCGTGGATAGCTTTACCATCGGCGCCGCCCACTTTGTGTACCTGGTGCAGGACAGCGCCAAGGGCGCCCCCGCCCCGGGCTTCTACCAGGTGCTGGCCCGCGGCCCGATGACCGTACTGGCACGGCGCAGCCGCAAGATCGAGGAGCGCCTGCAGGAGCGTAACCTGTACTTTATGAACACCGACCGGTTCTACATCCTCAAGGACGGGGTTTACCACAGCCCCCGCAACGAGGGCGACCTGCTGGAGCTTGTTGGCGACCGCCGCAAGGAAGCCCGCCAGCTGCTGAAGCAAAGGGCACTGCGCTTTAGGAAATTCCCCGAACAGGCTATCCTGACGGTAGCCGGATTCTATAACCAATAGACTACTGATCATGCTGAAGAAAGCTTGCGCGCTACTGCTTATCATGGGCCTGGGCCTTATGGCCGGGGCACAGGAGGGGAAAGACACCCTCGTCACGGCCAACTTTAAAAAGGTGCCCTTCCAGCGTTTTGTGCAGGAGGTGGAGGACCAGACCCCTTATTATTTCTATTACGACCCTGCCCACGTGGACAGTCTTGAAATAACACTCTATGCCAGCGGTCAGCCCCTGCGCAGCGTGCTGGAGTCCGCTCTGAAGGGTACCGACCTGCGCTTCTCCATCGACCGCGAGCGGAGGGTGTTCCTCACCCGCAACCTGCAGATCGTCACCACCCTGCCCGCCGGCTTCGGCGGCCAGGATGGTGCGACGGCGGTGAGCACCCCCGCCGCCAACAGCATCGTGTCGGTAGAGGAGAAGAAGAAGGTGACCACCACCAGCAGCGAGAACCGCCTCTACGAGATCGGCACCCGCGGCGGCAATACCCGCCAGGGCGAGGGCGTGCTGACCGGCTACATCCGCAACGAGAAGACAGGGGAGCCACTGATCAACGCCTCTATCTTTATCGATAAGCTGAAGCGCAACGCCACCACCGACCAGTACGGCTTTTATTCGCTGTCCCTGCCGGTGGGTTCTCACAGCCTGCAGGTGCAGGGCATCGGCATGAAGGACGCTACCTACCAGGTGGCCATGCATTCGGACGGCAAGCTGGATATCGAGCTCAAAGAGCAGGTGACCACCCTGAGGGAGGTAGTGGTATCGGCCCAGAAGGTGGCCAATGTACGCAACGTGCAGATGGGCGTGGAGCGCCTCAGCATCGCCACCATCAAGCAGGTGCCTACCGTGCTGGGCGAGGTGGACGTGATCAAAGTGGTACTCACCCTGCCGGGCGTAAAGACGGTAGGGGAGGCTTCCTCGGGCTTTAATGTGCGCGGGGGCTCCACCGACCAGAACCTGATCCTGTTTAACGACGCTACCATCTATAATCCCTCGCACTTCTTTGGCATGTTCTCGGCCTTCAATGCCGAGCTGATCAAGGACCTGGAGCTTTATAAGAGCAGTATCCCCGCCAAGTTCGGCGGGCGCCTTTCCTCGGTGCTCGACATCACCGCGCGCGAGGGCAATAAAAAGGAAATCACCGGCTCGGCGGGGATTGGCCTGGTGACCAGCCGCTTCAACCTCGAAGGGCCCATCACGAAGGACAAGACCTCCTTTACCCTGGGCGGGCGCGCCACTTATGCCAACTGGCTGCTCAACCTGCTGCCCGACGAGTACAACAACAGCCGCGCCTCGTTCTACGACGTGAACCTCAATGTGAGCCACCGCATCAACAACAAGAACGACCTGTACTTCACCGGCTACCGCTCCGACGACCGCTTTTCCCTCGACAGCGACACCACCTACAACTACAACAACCAGAACGTGTCGGTGAAGTGGAAGCACGTCTTCAGTCCCAAGCTCAATGGCTTCTTCACCGGCGGCTACGACCAGTACAAGTACAAGATCTATAGCGACGGCAACAAGGTGAACGCCTACGAGATGTTCTTCGATATCAACCAGGCCAACGCCAAGGCCGACTTTACCTACCTGCTCAATGCGAAGCACAACTTCGACTTTGGCGCTTCCACTCTTCACTACACGCTCCACCCCGGCTCCTACACCCCCAGGGGCAGTGGCTCGATGGTGGCGCCCGATATCGTGCCCCAGGAGCAGGCCCTGGAAAGTGCCGCCTACCTGTCGGACCGCTTCAACGTGACCAACAAGTTCTCGATCCAGGCGGGCCTGCGCTTCTCTTTGTATAATTACCTCGGCCCCGGCGACGTAGCTGTCTATGCCAAAGGGCTGCCCCGCACCGAGGACAACCGCATCGAGACGAAGAGCTACGGCAAGGGCAAGTTCATCAAGCAGTACGGCGGACCCGAGTACCGCCTCTCGCTGCGTTATGCTTTCACGCCGTCGTTCTCCGTCAAGACCGGCTACAACTCGCTGCGCCAGTATATACATATGCTGTCGAACACCACGTCGGTGGCACCCACCGATATCTGGAAGCTATCGGATCCCAACATCCGTCCCCAGCAGGGCGACCAGGTGTCCTTTGGCCTGTACAAGAACCTGAAGAGCAATACCATCGAAACCTCGGTGGAAGTCTATTATAAGCGCCTGGAGGACTACCTCGATTACAAGCCCGGTGCCGAGCTGGTACTGAACCACCACGTGGAGACCGAAGTGATCAACACCAGGGGCAAGGCCTACGGGGTGGAAGTGATGATCAAGAAGCCGGGCGGCAAAGTGAACGGCTGGATCGCCTACACCTACTCGCGCGTGTTGCTTAAGATGGACGACCCCACCACCGGCATCGTGGTGAACCGGGGGGAGTACTATCCCGCCAACTACGACAAGCCGCATGACGCCACCATGATCGGCAACTTCCGCGTCAACCACCGCTTCTCCATATCGGGCAACGTCACCTACAGCACGGGGCGGCCCATCACCCTGCCCATCGCCCGCTATTATTATATGGGCTCGCAAAGGGTGGTGTACTCCGACCGCAATGCCTACCGCATTCCCGATTACTTCCGCGCCGACTTCTCGCTGAACATACAGGGCAACCACAAGGTGAACCAGCGCTTCCACAACTCCTGGACCCTGGGCGTGTACAATGTGACCGGCCGCCGCAATCCCTTCTCGGTGTATTATGTGTCGGAGAACGGCCAGGTGAACGGATATAAGATGTCCATTTTTGGCAGTGCCATCCCCTTTATCAACTACAACATCCGCTTTTAACCATGATGAGGAACTTTATTATAGGAACCCTCCTGTTGCTGCTGGCTGCCGGCTGCAAGGATCCTTACGTGGCCGACCTGCGCCCCGCCGAGCGATCGATGCTGGTGGTGGAAGGCCACCTGGGCAATGGAGCCGCCACCACTATCCGCCTCAGCCGCGCCATCGACCTTACTGAGCACCGCGACACGGTAAAACCCGAACTGAGGGCCCGCCTCACCGTGGAGGGGAAAGACAATACCTCCTTTCCCTTCCTGGAGCGGGGACAGGGCCGCTACGAAGCCAACCTGACCGGCCTGCAGACCGGCAGGGAGTACCGCCTGCGCATCCGCACGTCCAATGGCAGCGAGTACCTCTCCGACTATGTGTTGATGAAGAACAACCCTGTCATCGACAGCATCTCCTGGCGCGAAGTGCCCGAAGGCGTGCGTCTCTATGCCTCCACCCACGATCCGGCCAACAACACTTTATACTACCGCTGGGAGTACGAAGAGACCTGGGAGCTCCGCTCCAACTACGTGTCCACCTATAAGAAAGGAAGCCCCCGCACTGTCATCCCCCGCAGGATGCCCGAAGAAGATGTGTCCATCTGCTGGAAGATGCAGCCTTCCACCTCCATTCACCTCGGTTCCTCGGCCAAGCTGGCGGCGGATGTTATCAGCGAGCAGCCCCTGCTGCTTATTCCTGCGGCCCACGAGAAGCTGGCCTTCCGTTATAGTATCCTGGTGCGGCAGTACGCGCTTTCCAAA
>DASWYM010000150.1:0-10738 GCA_036404975.1 Chitinophagaceae bacterium | reverse complement strand
GTCGTGCTGCGCCCCATCTTCCCGCAAAAGGACTTCAACCGCGTGAAGAACGAGCAGCTCCTCGAAATAAAGCAGGAAGAAGTGCAGCCTATAGCCATTGGCCTGCGTGTGCTGCCCCGCCTGCTCTATGGCGAGGGCCATGCCTACAGCACCCCCTTTACCGGCAGCGGCTACACGGGCACGGTGAACGCCATCAACCGCGATGACCTGGTGAAGTACCATAGCGCCTGGTTTGCCCCCAACGCCGCCCAGCTCCTGGTGGTGGGCGATATCACCGTCGCCGAGCTGAAGGCAAAACTGGAAAGCCGCTTAGGCACCTGGAAGCAGAAGTCGGTGCCGGTAAAGAACATAGCCACCGTGCCCGCTCCTGCACGACCTACGGTGTATGTTATCGACAAGCCTGATGCCCAGCAAAGCATTATCCTCGCCGGTAGCCTGGCGCCCACCATGGCTTCCACCGACTGGCTGAACATGGAGATGATGAACCGCATTATCGGCGGTGAGTTCACCTCGCGGCTCAACATGAACCTGCGCGAAGACAAGCATTGGGCCTATGGTGCCGGCACCTTCCTCCTCGGCGCCAAGGGCCAGAGCCTCTACCTGGGCTACGCACCCGTGCAGACCGACAAAACAAAGGAGTCGGCCGCTGAAATGAAAAAGGAACTCGAGCAGTTCATCGGCGACAAGCCGGCCACCGCCGAAGAATTCGCCAAGGTGCAGCGCAACGCCGTGCTGCAGCTTCCGGGCACATGGGAAACTTCCGATGCCGTGCTGGGCGCCCTCGAGGAAATGGTGGTCTACAACCGCGGCAACGACTACTGGCCCCAGTATGCCAATAAAGTGCGCACCCTTACGCTGGATCATATCAATACGGCGGCCAGGAACATTGTCAGGCCCGGCCAGCTTACCTGGGTGATCGTTGGCGACCGCAAAAAGATCGAAGCCGGCATCCGCGAGCTCAAGCTCGCCGACGTGCGCTTCCTCGATGCGGAAGGCAAAGAGCAGAAAGCGCTTTAGGAAATTGGTAGGCTTTTGAACCACGAAGGCACAAAGACACGATGGCGCACGAAGAACAGTACTGCCCGGGCTCTCCTGCAGGGAAGCCCGGGCTTTATTATCTCTTCACATCCTGGGGGATCCCTAATCTATCCTTAAGTATCGTGATTTACTCATGCTCGCCCTGATCGTTATCGGGGATACTATTTGCACATTTGCACATTCTCAAATTTGCACATTCGTAAAAGCTAGCCGGCACAGGCCAAGAGCAGCCGCCTTACGATATCCTGCAGCTCCCGCTGGTGAATGGGCTTGGTCACAAAGGGCACGCGGTGCAGAGCGCAGAAAGCCTGGTCTACTTTGGAACTCGAGGTGGTGAACATAACGATGTTCACGCCGTCCAGGGTCCTGTCCTTCTTAATGCGGGCCAGTGCCTGCTTGCCGTCCATCAGCGGCATGTTGATGTCCATCAGCACCAGGCAGGGCAGCTCATTTCGCTCCCTCGCGTTATGGAGAAAGTTTAGGGCTTCCACGCCGTTGGGGGCAGTAACCACCTGTACCGAAGAATCAATTTCCCGGATAGTGTCGAGAACCAGCTGCTGGTCGTCGGGGTCGTCGTCTACACACAGCACGGTATGGGTGGTGGCTAACATTGGTGGTGAGTATTTTACCAAAAGTAGCAGGCTGAGCATTGGAAAGGGAAAGTCTTGGCCCAAACCGCTCAAACCATCGGTACACCGGGCAGGCAGAGGGATCAAATCTCATCACTCACATAACAAAAACCCTGTGAGTATTTATTTACCCTAAGCTCAGCGATAACCGACCCGGAATTCCTCTTGATGAGGCGCAGGGCATGGAAAATGGTCTCCCGGGAGCATAAAAGTGCTTTGGAACGTCCTTTGCTTGTATGTTAGTGGTTTTTCATAGGATATTGGATTTTACACGAGGCTGGATTTCTATCCGGCCTTAGTTTTTTTACTCTCCTCGCCCTCCCGGATTTTGCCCCTCTTATAACCTTAACCGGAATACTTTTTGCTCAAAATGGCCGGCGTCAACCGGTACGCGACCATAGGTTCCTATGCGGAACAGGGCACCGGTTCGCCCCATGATACTTTCCTATGAGCCTTGGGGGGTGGAGGTTAACCCCCTTTGTTATGAGATGAGTGACCAGTGGTGAGTGGTGAGTGATGAGTGATGAGTGATGAGTGATGAGTTCCCAAAGGCGCTACGTGCCTTTACGACTGGCAATGTTCCAGGAACTGCTTCGCAACCTCCAGGAGCTGCTTAAACTGCACCGGCTTGGTGATGTATTCCGCTCCCATTTTCTCGAAGTAGATCTTATCCAGTGGTGAGGTGGAAGTGCTGAACACTACCAGGGGTACCTCCAGTAGCACGTCATCATCTTTGATGGCCGCGTAGGTCTTGCGCCCGTCCATAACCGGCATATTGATGTCCAGCACAATAAGGCAGGGCAGTTTACTTTCCGCCTTTAATTGGTGCAGCTGCTCCAGCCCTGCCGCTCCGTTAGGGGCCGTGAGCAGGATGGCGCCGGGGTCCACCGCAGTAATAGCTTCCTTTAAGATGGAAAGGTCATCCACATCATCGTCGATGGCCAGTATGGTGTGCACGTGGTTATTCATGGTTCTCAGTGGGCGCTAAAGGTAGGCTTTCCGCTTCAATGAGGAGCTAAGGAAACTCCTTAGTTCCTGAAAAGCAGCCTGGTCCCGGGGGAGGCATGAGGACGGCCACTGCGGATAATCCTTCCCGTTTGTTTGTTGAATGTGGATTGCCTTACCTTCCGGGAGCATTCTCTTATAAGAGAGGGCTGTAGCAGGCCTGCGATCAGTATCGCGGTCACCACGATCCAGGCCAGGATACCCGCCACCGTAGAAACACGACCCCATAAGCTCTGCTGTAAATTGATTCTCAGAGCTAAGCACGGTTTTTGGAATAGATGGGGTCTAATTCATTCACCCTATGCTATCAACGGTATTATTCATCGATGAAGCCCCCGTGGGCTACGAAGTAGAGCAAAGTGGCAGCAAACTCCTGTTTATTCCTTCCCGGTTTTCCTCGCACTCGTTCGGGTCGCCCCGGCTCTCGCTGACGCGGGTGGATGGGCGCTGGCTGATAGACGGTGAAGTGGACAGGAGCCTGCAGGTGGAGGTGTTGAAAAGCCTTGAACAATTAAAGGCAGGAGGACTGCTGGCCTGACGTGGTCAGGCAAATAAAGAGTGCTCATTGGATGAGCAATTCTTGTAGGTCGATTTGCTGCAGGTAGGGCTCCAGGCCGTCCACTTCGTCAAACGGCTTTAAAGTGCCGTATTCGCCGCTGCACCGGAAGAAATATACCTCTACGTAAAAGCCTTCCAGGGCAAAGAGATAAATAACGTACCGTTCACTTTCCCGCTTGCCCAGCGGTACACCCTGCTCCACTACCAGTTGGCGCTGCCGGCGGGACGGCAGCTTCTTAAACTCCACAGATCTCATGACGCACCTTTTTCTGACCGGTTGAGCCACAAAGACAGTGCCGTAGGAAAAGCTGTTAGCTTTTAGCTGCCAGAGGAGGGAAGCTGCGAGCTACGAGAAGGGAGAACAATTAGTTAATTTAACCATTCGGGAATTTGGAGGGAAGGAAACCTCCAACTGCGAGAAGGGAAAGTGGTATGCTACACGCTATACGGAGGGAAAGGAAACATGCCGGAGAAGTCATTTGCACATTTGCATATTTTCAAATTCTCACATTCATTTACCCGGTTTGGCTACCCGCCAGCCCCTCTGTTGGAAATAATCCGTCAGCCGGACCTGGGGATCGCGGCGGTCCTGCAGCGTCAGGTGCACCTGGGCCAACAGCTCCTCGTTGCGCGCCAGGGTGGAGAGCAGCGAGCTGGCTTTGCCGGTCGCCGGCTGCACCCAAACGGCGCCTGTGCCGTATTGCACCCGTAGGGCTATATTTCCTTTGGATATCAACAGCATGCCTGCAAGTTGCCCAATAAAAGACTGCCGGGTCCTGATCTGCGTCAGTAAGCGGCATGATACGGTCGTCGATAGGGCAGGAGAAGGATCATTAACAATTTGTTGAGAAGCTGCGGGAAGAAAGCGGTACGCAATACGCGGTACACTGTACGCAGGTAAGGAAGACTGGAGCGACGGCATGAAGAAGAAATAGGCGATCAATTCACACGTGGCCACGAACACACGGAGGGAATCTGCGAAATGTTTGTTGTTTCCTGCTTTATCTATGCGGGTATGGGTACCCTGGGCTTGCGGAGGCGTCCCCGTCGACGCCTAAACGACAACTGCCATGGTGATGCGTGGGGATTCGCACCACGGCAATGGCCTATTGTCCATGAACCTCCTCACCACTCACCATTCCCCCATTCCCGTAAGCGGCCGCTGTTTCGCGGATCCCTTCGGCGTAGGGCGTGGGCTCCATACCGAACGCCCTCGTGAACTTGCTCGAATCAAACACGTAAGGCTGCGTGAACTGGTAGTTCATCTCGGCCAGCTCGCCCACCGTGCGGTTGAAGAGCCCCACCAGGCGCAGCATCGCGGTGGAGAGCGTGCCCAGCTGCGCGGGGCGGTTCATCGCCTTCGCCGCTTCGGCAACAAACTGGCGGCCGGTGAGGGGAGGAAAAGCCGTGGGTAGGTGCCAGGTCTGGCCAAAGGCGTCATCGCGTTGCGCCAGCAGGTGGAGCGCGCGCGCCGCGTCGGGCGTATAGGTAAAGCTGTGGGGTAGGCCGGCATTCCCCATCCACTGGGCCTTCTTGCCTTTGTGCAGGTTGTCGAACACCAGGATGTTGGCTACGCCCGTTTTCGCACGGGGGCCATAAAAGTCGGCCGAGCGGGCGATCAGCGCCTTCAGCCCGCCTCCTTTCATCTCGTCGAGCAGCTGGCCGGCGATGGCAGCCCTCACCGCTCCCTTTTTGCTCGTGGGGCGGAAGGGCGTCTCCTCGGTCATGGGCCCTTCTGCGGGCCCGTACATATACACGTTGTCGAAAAACACCAGGGCACAACCGCACTCGCGGCAGGCCCTGGTCACGTTGGTCATGATGCGGGGCCAGAGCTCTTTCCATACACGGATATCGTAGGTCAGTCCTACCAGCAGGTACACCACGGAGGAGCCTTCCACCGCGCGGCGGGCCTGCTCGTAATCGGACAGGTCGGCGGCCAGGGTTTCGGCGCCTGCCAGCGGTTGGGGCACCCTGCCCACGAGGCGAACGCGTTGGTGGTTGGCGATCAGCAGGGGCGCCAGCTGGTCGGCAATGGCGCCACCGGCGCCGAGAATGGTGTGGAGCTGCATGTGATGGGTTTGTAGCTGCGAAGGTAAGGCGAGAAGCTGCTAGCTGATAGCTTCTAGCTGCTAGAAGGGAGCTGTACGCTGCACGCTATACGCTGTACGCAGAGATCGGGAGGCAGTGTAAAATGGTGAAACGGAACCCGGCTTGCAGCTTGCGGCTTGCAGCTTGTAGCTTGTAGCTTGCAGCTTCTTCCAGAGACAGCTCAGGATGCATAGGCTCCCATCCTTGCTACCTTAGAACACTATAAATTGCCCTGAATGATGCGTACTTCCTGGAATGCTGTGGTGAATTATTCGTTGCTGCTTTCGCTGTGGATGCTCTGCTCCTGCTCTCCTGGAAAGAGTAGCCATAGTACTGACCGGAAGGGAGGGACTGCCGCTGTAAATGTCCCCGGTGTGACCGCTCCCGTGCCCTACAAGGAGCAGGTGGGCGCCGCCAACCTGCCGGCGGAGATCGCCCCCATCAGCGCACCCTTTCCCATGCCGCAGTTGAAACGGCCCCAATTCCCCGACCTTTCAGTAAGCATTGCCTCCAAAGGAGCCCGCGAGGGCACTAAAGTGACCGCGGTGATCCAGCAGGCTATCGATGAGGTCAGCAGCCGCGGCGGGGGTACGGTGCTGATCCCGAAGGGCAAGTGGCACACCGGCCGCATCTCGCTGAAAAGCGGCGTCAACCTCCACATCGCCGAAGGGGCGGAGCTCTATTTCAGCGGCGAGGTGGAAGACTATCGCCCTGCCGTCTTCACCCGCAACGAAGGGGTGGAAGTGATGTCGCTGGGAGCCTGCATCTATGCCAACGGGCAGGAGAACATAGCCGTTACCGGCAAAGGACGGCTCATCGGCCCTGCCCAGGGCGGCTCGGTGCGCCGGCAGGTGATGGAGGTGGATGTGATCGAGAACGTGGTGCCCCATACCAGGCCAGTGGCTGAACGGGTGTTCGAAGGCCACAACGGCAGCTACATCTTCCTGCCCATGTTCATTTCGCCGATCAATTGTAAGAATGTGTTCATAGAAGGGATATCACTGGAGAACACGGCCTTCTGGAACATCGTGCCCGTGTACTGCGACGGGGTGATCATCCGCGGCGTGACCGTTCACTCCGTGGGCATACCCCGCGGCGACGGCATCGATATCGAATCCTCCAGGAACGTGCTGATCGAATACTGCACCCTCAGCTCCGGCGACGACTGCTTTACCATCAAAGCCGGCCGCGGCGAGGACGGCCTGCGCGTAGGCAAGCCCACCGAGAACGTGGTGATCCGCTACTGCCTGGCCCGCGAAGGCCACGGGGGCATCACCTGCGGCAGCGAAACGGCCGGCATGATCCGCAACCTCTATGTGCACGACTGCGTGTTCGACAACACCGGCGTGGGCATCCGCTTCAAGACCCGCAGGCCCCGCGGTGGCGGCGGCGAAAACCTGCACTACGAGCGCATACGGATGAACCTGACCGCTACGGCCTTCCGCTGGGACATGCTGGGCAGCTCCGCCCACGTGGGCGACCTGGCCAACCGCACCCCCGCCCGGGAGGTGAACCGCCTGACGCCCGTTTATCGGAACATCACCGCCCGCAACATCGTCGTGGAGACGGCTACCCAGTTCGTAAAAGTGAATGCCATCCCCGAAAGCCCCCTGGCCAATGTGCTTATCGAGGGGGCCGATATAAAGTCCGACGCCCTCTTTACCGCGGCCGACGTGGACGGCTTTACCGTTCGTAATGCCACCATCGCGACCAGCGATTCGCTCATCAGCCTGCTGGATGCGCGCCGCGTGTTGTTCGAGGGCGTGCGCTTCATCGTGCCGGGAGGCGAGGTGGTGACGGAAGTGTCGGGTACGCATTCGGGGGCGATCCAGTTCATCAACTGCACACCGCCCAGGCCGAAAGGATGGATCAACCAGTCCTGGGCACTGAGGGAGAAGTAATACCGCTTCCAGGTAAATAATGTTGAGAAGTTGAGGGGTTGAGGCGTTGAGAAGAAAGCCGGGATATTTACCGGAAGGCCGTCTAAATTCAGCTTAAAAACGCAGGTTACGCTAAGGATACGGTATAGAGAAAGCATAGGTACAGTATAGTAACAGTATATTTTAGCTGCCCCTCAGCCCGGTCTGGGCTACCTGGCGGCCCCCTCCCGGCCGCACTATATACAGGCGGCCGGGAGGGGGCCGGGATCCGGCCGAAATGCGGTTGTGAGGCGGGGTAGAGATACTGTTACTATAGCGTTACTATACTGTTACTAGGCTGTTACCCCGGAGTAAGGCTACCGTAAATGAGTGGAAGGCCTGGGCCCTGGGGCAACGAGATACAAGACCAACCCGTAAACTTGAACTCTTGTGCCTTGTTTCTTAAACCTTGAGCCTTAAACTTAACGGTCCGCACGGGGTCTCCCGCAGCGCGAGCGGAGGGGACCCCGGGCTAAACGCATTCCCGGACTCAATTCATCAAATCATCCAGGGGAATCATTTCGAGGTAGGGGCTCAGGGCGCCGGTGCCGTCAAACACCCGGTACTCTTCCACCGACTTGTTGTGGCGGTTGCAGAAGGTCTCCACGTAATAGTTCTCCATCTGGAACAGGAAGACCATATAGTCGACATTGCTTCGCTTGCCCACTAGCACGCCATCATGAAGTACCACTAATTTCTTTTCCTCTTCTTTCAATAAGATAAAATCAGAAAGCCGCATAGTTACCATTTTTAAGTGTTGACTAAAAACTGTTGACTACTAACTCTGAACTAAAGGACAAGTGAACGGTGATGCCTGAATAAAAATGCACGTGAACGGTACGATCTGCTGCAGAGGCTCTGGAAAAAGGGACCTGTGAGCGGGCGCCTTGCAGCTCTGAGAGGCAGAACAAAGATAAACTACCTCGTGGTATTTCAAAGCGGCGGGCAAAATAAAGGAGACTTAAGCCGCCGGCAGGGGGAATTTTAACAATCAGGCGGCATTTCCCGCCGCCGCCGTGTGCTTAAAAGTTGTTGGGGGCCGCGCACCGCTTCCAGTATTCCATGATCACGGTGATGGTCTTTTCCAGCTCTTCCATCTTGTTCTGCTTGATGAAAAAGCCCTGTACTGACAGGCTGTAGGCGTCCACCACGGCCTTCTGGGTGGAGGCGGTGGAAAAGAACAAGTAGGGGATGCACTTGATCTGCAGCTTGGCGTCGAGCTTGATCTTGTTGCGCAGGGCAAAGCCATCCAGCTTCGGCATGTTGATATCGGAGAGGATAAGGAAGGGGAGCACACTGGACTCGTTCAGGAAGTCGAGCGCTGCCTGGCCATCGGTAAAAAAGAGTAATTTATTAGGATACCCCAGCTTCTGGAAGACATCTTCCAGCATTTCTTTATCGTCTATGTCATCTTCAATGATGATCACGGGTCCTTTACTGTTCATAATGTCGCTTGTCATATCGGTTGCCGGCAGCCAGGCGGCTCTGTTTGCAGGTTAATGAGGTGTTCTTCCCCCTGGCGCTTTCCAGGGGGGCAGGCCGTTCCTGCTTCGGAGGGCCTGTTTCGCGGGGTTCGGCTGCCACCGGGCGCCTTTTAAACGGCGGCGGAGAGGGACGCTGCGCGGAAGCGGCCGGAGATGTAGTCTTCCAGCTGCCCGCGGAACGCAGCGTTGGTGCTACAGGCGGCAAACAGGGCTTCGAGGTTGGCTGTGGGCAGTGATTTGGAGCTGATCATCTCGGCCAGTACGGGGTTGGTGCGCACCCATTCGGCCTGCATGCAATGGTCTTTGCAGAACGAGATCAGCATTTCGGTGTTCAGCACGCTGGGCAGGGCGGCCATGGAAACAATCAGCTGGTCCAGGTCATCTTCCACCTTGGGGAAATAGACAGGGTCAAAACGGTCGGTATCTTTTACCAGGTATTTAGAATAGATCATACTATGATTTAGGAATTGATAGAGGAAAGCAGGATGTAAGAGGGAGGGAAAGGAAACGTACACGATGCTCTTGCAGTGAAGGTAGACTTAGTAAAGCACAACGGGGGTTTTAATTTGGAGCTCTTCCATGCACAGGGTTGAGGCGTTGAGATGTTGAGGCGTTGAGAGGGGGCCGGGGAGGCGTCCCCGCCGACCCTACACCATCAAGAACCGGCTAAAGCTTACTTTGCCCTTGCCACGCTCATCGTCAAACATATTGGCTGTTTGGGCCGATAGGTGCAGGTTGATGATTTGGGGAGTGGTGAAACCAAGTTTAGAGAAATGCTCCCTGAAATAAGACGCCGGCACTCTCAGGTAGTGATAAGCATTCCCGTTGAGCGGCGCCCGGCACACGAGGTGAATATAGGTTTCCTGGTTTCCTTCGATGTGACGAACAGGAACCTGGAAAAACCAAACTGGGGTCCTTGTCCATGATTCATGTGCTTCGTAGTATTTCGAAGTACAGACAGGACCGTTAACTGCACCATAGTGCGCTTTAAGCCAGCAAAGGGCATCTGATCTGGTGGACATATTTTTTGGTTATTTGGTTTACTTCTTCATACTAACAAAAGCCGTAAAAGAAATGTCCTTGTTGATTTTAAAGTCAAAGTTCTTCATCAGGTAATCGGCTAATCCGCTGTCCCAGGCTTCATCATGATCCATATCAATTGTTATATCAGTATTGTTCTTTACCGCTGTCCGCAGCAGTTTGGCAGATTCTTTAAATCCTTCATCTGCCAACTCTTTTGCCAGAGCAGTTAGACGCTCCTGGAGGGTTCCTTCCACTATCGCTCCTAGCTTAATGGCATAACAATCTTTTCTCTTTTTCAACCCCTTGTATTCTACGAGCATATAGGGTGAGTCAGGGTTATAGCCATTCACAAACTTTATGTGAGTGTAGGTCTTCCCTTCCAGGCGGGAGGCCCAATAAGGTTTCAGCTCACGATATTCTTCTTTCTTGATTCCACGTGCGATCAGCGCAAAAGGCTCTCTGCTTAATGTCATGTGTAGTACCTGCATATAGCTTTGGTTTGAAGGTTTAACTATAATCAGCAGTTTTCATGGTAACATGTACAGTGCTTACGAGGACAGCGGCTTTTGAGAAGGATGTGGAGGAATAATTGACTGCAATCTTACTGTAGTTAAAATACTCAATATTCTACCATAATCCTAGTCAGACAATTACATATTTCTTCCAATTGACCTAAGTACTTAGAATTGCGCCATACATTTTATACATTTACCCTTCCCTAACTGCATGATAGACAAGAAGTCACTATCCGAACGCGATATATGCACCAAGTTCATCACGCCCGCCCTGCAAAAGGCCGGCTGGGACCTGGAGAGCCAGGTATTGGAAGAAGTGTCGTTTACCGACGGCAGGATCTACGTGCGCGGCAGGCTCACTGCCCGCGGCAAACGCAAGCGGGCCGACTATATCCTTTACTATAATTCCAATCCCATAGCCATTGTTGAAGCCAAGGACAATAACCAGACGGTGCGTGCCGGCCTGCAGCAGGCCCTGG